>CANHKH010000160.1 GCA_947460165.1 Comamonadaceae bacterium | reverse complement strand
GCTGTGGCAGTGCTTGGGGACTTGCTGGACCGTGTGGCTCAAGCTGTTCCTTGCGCCTAGCGCTTGCCCTCAAGCGTCGCTGTATCCCCGCCCCCGGCCAAACCTGGCCACTTGCCCCAATCGGTCATAGACCTCCACGGGGCTGCCGGGCAGCTCGGCGCTCAGGCTGGAGAGGGCGCCGCGCACGGCTTCAAGCTTGCGGGTGACCAAAATGGTGTTGCGCCTGTGTTTGTCGCGGCTGGCGCTCAGGCTGTCGTGCAGGCCGGCCCAGGCGGGCTCGGTTTGCAACTCATGGGCGGGGGGGCACAGGCGGCTGAGCTCGGCCAGCAGTTCGGTTTTGCCGGTTTGCAGCTGCTCAAAACGGTCGAGTTCCTGCTTTTGCAGGGCTTCAAATTCAATGTCCAAGACCCGGTCTAGCTCCTGGGCCAAGAGCTCAAGGCGCGGGGCTTGGGAGGTGTCAGGCATTGATCATTCGTTCAATGGCCACAAAGCTCTCGGCGATGCGCTTGACGTCCAAGGGGTAGTTGCCTTGGGAGATGGCTTGCTTGATGGATTCGACCTTGACGCGGTCAAAGTCGGGCTCAGACATGGCTTTTTGGGCGACGTTGCTCATTTGCACAGAATCCGCGCGACGACCTTCAGAAGGACTGGAAGGGGCTGGGGCCGCTGTGGCGGCTTTGCCCTCTTTTTCAGGCTTGCCGACCGACGCGCGCATGGCAGCGTCCGAGCGGGACGATTTTGCATAGCTTGAAATTGGATCGGTCATGGCAGGCTCACTGGTTGATGGCAGACCCACTTTGGGTCTCAGACATCTGAGGAATCGACCCCAGTTCTGGGAACTTGAGGACTTTTTTAAAATTAATTTTGCAATGCTCTCACGGCGTTGGGGCCGGTGACCACGCCAGATAGTAATCGACCCGACTCGGTATTTTTCAAGCGAATTTGTTCACCCAAATGGCCATCTTGTTGGGCTTCTACCCCGACTCTGACCGTAAAGCCACTGCCTTGCCCCACAGTAAGCATGGCACTTTGCCCTTTTTTGACCATCAATGCACGTTTGATGTCGTAGCTGCGCAACACCGTGCCCGCCGGAATGTCACGCATGGACTCGGCCCGCTCCACGTCGTTGAGCGAGCTGACCACCAATGGGTCCAGTCCTAGCGCTGGGCGCTCGGTGACTTCCAGCATGCTGGCCTCCAGCAAGGTGCCACGTTGAATCAGCCGGCGCGTCACCACCACCGGCCGGGTGGCCACCTGGGCCACGGGCTGCACCGCTGCTGGCATTGCGGCGGCGGCCGCAGCGGCGGCTGGGCTGATGGGGGGAACCAGGGCGTTGGGCGGGTTTTTACTGGCGCCGGCGGTGGCGCCTGAGCTGTTGTTGGGGGTGTTGGCGGGCAGCAAGCGCAAAAATACCTGCCAGGGTTTGGTCTGCGGGCAGCGCACACGCACCGTGTCGCGTGAGGGGTTGAAGGGGTAGTCCATCTCCAAGGCTTGCTCGCAAACGTCTACTTTCACCCGGCTGTCCAGGGCGGCAAAACGCACCTGGGCGGGCACCAGCTGTTGGGTTTGGGCCACCCATTGGCGGGTTGCTTCCAACAGTTTGTCTTGGCCTGTGCTGGGGGCCGCTGCAGCGGAGGGGGCTTGAATCTGGGCTTGAGTTTGGGCTTGCGCTGCAGTCAAGCACGGTAGCCCTGCGGCCAGCACGAAGGCGAACTTGAACGCTGCGTAAGCGACAAGGGAGGTAATTCTTTGTGAGAGCCAGCCTGCTGGCGATGGTTGGCGGTCAACGGCTGATGCCTGAGGCGAAGCATCGCTGGCAGGCCAGCTCCCACGGGGGAGGGGGGGTGTTTCTTTGTAGACAGCCTGCTGGTGATGGGGCGCGGTCAACGGGCGATGCTTGATGCCAAGCATCGCTGGCAGGCCAACCTGGTTGCCGGTCAAGCTTGGGGTGTCAAAAACGGGTAGGCACAGCATTTGCAATTCCTTGGGTTCTGGGTGTGGGGATACCGACACCTGATTGAACTGGACACTGTCAATGCAAAAACGAGGCCACTGTTTGTCGCTGCTGCAGTCAACCCGACCGGGGTGGCCGTGCGCATGTGCGAGTGTGCCCGCACGCACGGGCGGGCCGCCATGAACATTGGAAAACCATTTTTACCGCCCACCTTGTTCCCTGAAGGGGCGGGGGGGCTGCGGCCGGCCGGCACCGACAGCTCTGGGCGGGCCGTGGCCACGCCCGCCCAAGCTGCGTCATCTGCAGCCGGTCAGGCCTTCAGCGCCGTGCTGGAACAATCTCAGCCGGCGGCGCCACCACAATTGAGCGCTGCCGTGCAGGTCAAAAGCGGTGACACCCTGCTGGCCATCGTGCGCGAACAAGCGGCCCAGCGCGGGCTGGGTTTGTCAGGTGGTCAGAGCATGCGCCTGGTTCAGCAACTCGCGCGTGACAGCGGCATTGCCAATGCCAACCGAATTTCCCCTGGTCAGCCACTGGCGCTGACTGGTCTGCACAGCCGCCTGAGCGCGCTGGCCAGCGGGCAGGGGCCGGACCCCCTTGTAAAAGGCGGCGCAGTGGGGGCTTTGCCGCAAGGTGTTGCCAGCCGAGCGGTCGCCAGCGTGGCGAGCGCGGCATCGCCTACTGTGCCGGCGGCCAGGGTGTGGCCTCAAGCGGCTGCGGCGGTCCCTGTGCCTGCCACCCGCACCGCCGCGCAGCGCTTGGGTGCGGCCGCCTATGGGGCGGTGTCTGCCTCCCCCTTGCCGCCGGGTGGCGCGGCTGCAGCCACTGCTTCGTCGCTGTCGGCCTCTGATGCCATGAAAGTGCAGGCGCTGACCACCACCGCAAGCGCCAGCACAGCGGCTTTGACCGCAGCCATACCCCCAAACCCCATGGGCAAAGCCCTGGTCAGCCCCCACCCTGTGCTGGAGCAAACCTTGGACCGTGCCGTGGCACGGGGGTTCATCCCGGCGATTGAGCGCGGCGACGTGTACGACAAAATAGTGGAGCTTTCCGCGCGCTATCGCTTCAAGCCCGACGACTTTGCCCGCCTCACACTGATAGAGAGCGATGGCATGAACCCCCGGGCCAGCAACGAGCGCTGTCACGGCATCATTCAGTTTTGCGACGGCAGCGACAGGGGCGCTGCCACCGCAGGCTTTGCGGCCAACCCCCGGGCGATTCTGGGTTTCAGCGTTTACCAGCAGTTGCACCTGGTGGACCGCTATTTCTCTGAAGTGGGCATCAAGCCTGGGGGCACGGGTCAGGCCAGCCTTGACGAGTTGTACCTGGCCGTGCTCATGCCAGCGGCCCGCAACACCACCGACCCCCAAGCGCCTTTGGGCATTCCGGGCACGCAAGCGAGCGTGCTGCACCCGGGGCGCGACCGCTCAGCGCCCATCACGCGGCAGTCGATTTTGGATGGTTTGCAGCAGCACGCGTCCGAGCGCCTGTCTGGCTTTGGTCCACGGTCCAAGACGCAGGTGGCGAGCAATGAGGGGCTGGGGCGTCTTCGTTGAGCTGGGGGTGTGGGCAGCGGCAAGGTTTTGCCGCTTTTGCCGCTCGAATTTTTCTCTGGCCTTTTCGGGAAGTGCCGAGGTGAGCGCATTGCGTGATCGCACCGTTGCCTCATGCGTGCCCCCACCCCAACCCTCCCCCAGAGGGGGAGGGAGCAAGTCAGCAGATTTTGGAGGTACTCCCTTCCAATATGAGCAGGCCCCGAATCGCTCCCTCCCCCTCTGGGGGAGGGCCGGGGTGGGGACATCGCGTGGCAGCAATGTTGCCTCATGCGTGCCCCCACCCCAACCCTCCCCCAGGGGGGGAGGGGGCAAGTCAAGAGACCCCAACCCAAGCCCACATTACCTGGCATGGGATTTGCAGTATTGCAGGTGAAGCCGGGCAGAACCTGGCTGGGTTGTCGGGAAACCGGCAGAGCAACTTGACCGCAGCAAGGTGAGCACACATGAACATGATTGACAAGGCCTTAGGCGTGCATCCGCAATCGCTGGACTTGCGCAGCAGGCGCATGGAGGTGCTTTCCCAGAACATTGCCAACGCAGACACGCCGCACTACAAGGCCCGGGATGTGGACTTTCGCAGTGTGCTCAGCGAGTCCCGCACCACCACCTTGCGTGCGACCCATCCCAAGCATTTGGATGTGGCCGAGCTTGAGGGCGGTAATGGGGTGATGTTCCGCAACCCTTTTAACGTGTCATTCGACGGCAACACCGTTGAATTGAACGTGGAACACGCTCAGTACGGTAAAGCGGCGGCCGATTACCAGGCCACCTTGAGCTTTCTGGAAAGCCGCATCAGCGGCATGCGCAAAGCCCTCAAAGGAGAGTGAGCACCATGGGAATAGACCAGATTTTTGGCATCGCCGGCTCTGCGCTCAACGCGCAGACCACCCGCATGAATGCCGTGGCCTCCAACTTGGCCAACGCGGGCACAGTGGCAGGCTCTGACAAAGACGCTTTTCGGGGCAAGCGCACGGTCTTCAAGGCGGTGCTGGAGGAGTCTGTTCAGCCGCGCGATTTGAACTACAAGGGTGGCGTCAAGGTCGATGCCCTGACCGACGACCCCTCGCCGGTGCGCCGCATTTCGGACCCGGGCAACCCCCTGGCCGACAAAGACGGTTTTGTCTACCTGTCGAATGTCAATGAAATGACCGAGATGGTCGAGATGATGGCCGCCTCGCGCTCTTACCAAAACAACGTCGAAGTGGTGAACACGGCGCGCCAGCTCATGCTGCGCACCCTGGAAATCACCCGCAGCTAACCCGAGGCCTGACCCATGGTGACCAGCACCGCTTTATTTACCAACGCCGCCACGGTGAAGCAGGCCAATGCGCCCAAGGCCGCCTTGCCTGGGGGCATCAAGCGCTACGAGGAAGAGGCCGCCAAGCCCAAGGCCTCGGGCGCGGCCAACACGCAGCAAGATTTTCTCAAGCTGTTCACCACGCAGCTGCAAAACCAAAACCCGCTGGACCCCGTGAAAAACGAGGCTTTTGTGGCGCAGCTGGCGCAGTTCTCGCAGCTCGAAGCGACCACCAACATGTCCAGCCAGCTGGGCGTGATTGCGGGGGCCATCACCGGCGACCGGATGATGAGCAGCGCGGGCCTGATTGGCAAAAGCGTGATCACCCCGGGCGCGAACTTTGCGCTGAAAACGGGTGAGACTGTGCAAGCGGTGGTTGATTTGCCCGCAGGTGCTGAGGGCCTGCAGGTGGACATCGTCAACGATGCCGACGAGCTCATCAACCGCAGCACCTTGGGGCAACAGACTGCTGGCAGCATGTATTTCTCGTGGAACGGTCAAGACCAAGCGGGCAATGCCGTACCTGCGGGCAACTACCGCTTCCGCGTCATTGGCAGCAGTGGCGGCGCCAGCATGGCACCCGCGGTCAGCCTGCGCAAAGCCATTCAAGGCGTCAGCCAAGACGCTGCTGGCAACACCATGATTGAAGTGCAGGGTGGCAAGACCCTGAAGCTGGCCGATGTGGCGCGCATAGGCGCATGAGCCACCCATCCAGCTGACCCGAACAACACGCACCCGATTTCCAGGAGTCCTCCATGTCTTTTTACACCTCACTCACCGGCCTGAACTCTGCCACCGCCCAACTCGGCGTGACCAGCAACAACATTGCCAACGTGGGCACCACGGGCTTTAAGCGCTCGCGTGCCGACTTTGGCGACATTTTTGCCACCTCGCCCTTGCAAAAATCCTCGTCCACGGTGGGTCAAGGTGTGGCACTCAAACAGGTGAGCCAGGAGTTCAGCCAGGGCAATGTGTCTTTCTCGTCCAACGCGTTGGACCTGGCCATCACGGGCGACGGTTTCTTTCCGCTCAAGTCGGCCGACGGCCTGCAAGACATTTACACCCGCAACGGCTCCTTCATGCTCAACGAGCAGTTCAACGTGGTGAACTCGGCAGGACAAAGATTGATGGCAGCGACCGTGGACTCCACCGGCAGCGCCAACGTGAACGAGCGCGTGGTGCTGACCATCCCGCAAAAAACCTCTGGCGAGGCTGAGCAAACCTCGTTGGTGCAGTTGGGCCTGAACTTTCCGGCCGACGCGCAGGTGATCTCCGAGCCTTTCAACCGCGCCAACCCGTCCACCTACAACAAGAGCACGGCCATGACCGTGTACGACAAAGGTGGCAACGGTTACCTGGCCACCATTTATTACGTGAAGACGGCCAACGCCAACCAAAGCAGCCCCACCAACAAGTGGCAAACCTATGTGTTTGTGGGCGATGACCAGGTCAATGCCTCGCTGGTGCAGGCCACCAACTCCGACGGTGAGCAGCTCTATGTCAACCAGTACGGCCAGCAGCGCCCCTTCAGTCAGATCAAAGACGAGATCACCACGGCCAAGACACAGCTGATTTCCCTGGACGAGCTCACCAACGTGAAAGTCTCCACCCCGGCTTCGTTGTCGAGCACGCAAAAAATAGACACTCAATTTGACCTGACAGAAGGCGTGAATTTCAGCACCTGGGCCGCCCAAAGCCCTGCAAACGCAGCACTTTTAGCCAATTCTTTTTCTGTCGAAATTGACAACTCGGGCACGCCTGTGACGGTAGACATGAGCTACTTGGCCAGCATCAATCAAAAACTCAGCGGCAACCAAATTGCAGCTGAGCTGACCAATTACTTGGGTCGCTCATTTGGTGACGAGGCTTACTTTGACATGAGCGCCGAGTCCAGCCGCAACCTCACGGTGCGCACCAGTCGCGTCTCTACCCTGATCAACGGCGTGCCCACACCGACGCCTATTCCGGTGTCTTTGCAAGCCTCTGACTTTGGCAAAACCGCGGCCGACCCCGAAGAGTGGTGGAAAAAAATCACCACCAAAGACCTCTCTAATGCGATGCAAAAGCGCCTGGACGCCACGCCTGCCTTGTGGTCGCAAATTGGCACGCCTCAAATCACCACCGGCACCTTCAATGCCACCACCGCACCCATCACCACCGCCTTGCCCGACGGCGGCCAAACGGTGACCACCCGCACCGCCACCACCGAGACCGTGACCACCTTCAAGAATACCTTGAAGGCCGACTACGACTACAACGCGCGCACCTTCAAGTTCACCGACGGCACCTCCGCCGTGAGCATTGCGGCCACCTCTGGGCGCAACGAATTGTTTGGTCTGGACACCAATCCCGTGGCCATGGCCGAAGACGGCTCCAACAGCCTGCAAGTCATCCCCAACGGCGTTTTGATTCGTCCCGCTGCCGAGCAGCGTTTTGGCGCCAAGGTCACCTATGACGCCAGCAACAAGAGCTTTTCAGTCAAGTCCGGCACCACGGGCGATGACTCCAGCATTTCGCTCACCGTTGGCAGCGATTCGCTGGGCCGGCGTCTGTTTGGTCTGGAGTCGGGCACGGTTGCCCGGTCTGAGCTGGCCGAGCGCGGATTGAAGTCAGAACCTGCCGTGGCCTTTGGCTCCTCACCCACCACCAACGTGACCAATAACTTTGCGGTCGATGACACCAACAATC
>CANHKH010000159.1 GCA_947460165.1 Comamonadaceae bacterium | reverse complement strand
GGTGCCAAAGCGTTTGATCAGGTGGCCGGTGAAAAAGCCGGGCGCGAACATGCCGATGACGTGCCACTGCAGCACCATGGCGGCGTCTGAAAACGGCAGGCCACACACTTGCATGGCCAGTGGGGTGGCCGCCATCAGCAGGTTCATGACGCCGTAGCCCAGCGCGCCGGCTGCGGCCGCGACCATGAACGCGGGCTGGCGCATGATCTCGCGCAGCGGCCGCCCGCCTGAGGCGGCGCCTTTGGCCGGCGGCGGCGGGAACGGGATGAGGGCGATCAGCACCATGGCCGCCACGGCCACACCGGCCAAGGCCAGGTAAGCGCCTGCAAAGGGCACGGTGGTGAGGCTGCGCGTGCCGGCGGCCAGGTTGGGGCCGGCAATGGCGCCTATCAAGCCGCCGGCCATGACCAGCGACACAGCTTTTTCTTTGAACCCGGGGGCAGCCATCTCGGCGGCGGCAAAGCGGTAGAGCTGCGCGTTGGCGTTGTAGTAGCCGGCGATCACAGTGGCGGCCACCAGCACCCAAAAGTGGCTGGTGTAGGCGGCCCAGGCGCACAGCAGGCACGAAGCCACCGCCACCACCAGTCCCAGCTGAAACGACAGCTTGCGGCCCCAGCGCTGCTGGGATTTAGCCACCAGCCCGGTGGACAGCGCCCCACCCACCACATAGCCCATGACCGGCAGCGTGGCCATCCAGCCCACTGGCGCCAGGCTCAGGCCGACCAAGCCATTGATGGCAATGAAGGTGACGTTGTTGGTGAAAAACAGGCCTTGGCAGGCGACCAGCAGCCAGAGATGGGGAGTCATGGAGGGTTTATAGCCTGTTCAGCTCAACAAGCCTGTCGCCTGAGCTCAAGGCCAAGCTCATGCCAGCGCTTGCACCAAGGCCGCCAGCGCCGCTGTTTCGGCCCGCAGCACGCGTGGCCCCAGGGTGACGGGCCAAAAACCCGCCTCACGGGCTTGCGCGTCTTCACTGGCTGACAGCCCGCCTTCAGGGCCGCTTAAAAAAACCACCTCTGCACCTGGGTGGGCCGCCAGCAGCTGAGCCAAAGGCTGTGCGCCCTCCGCCAAAGACAGCACGCAGCGCAGCGGCGCGTGGGTTGGTGGACTGGCCAGCCAAGTGCCCAGGTCTTGGACCGCATGCACGGCAGGCACCCGGTTGCCGCCGCACTGCTCGCAGGCGGCCACGGCCACCTGTTGCCAGTGCTGCTGCTTTTTGCTGGCGCGCTCGGCCGCCAAGCGCATCACGCTGTGGGCGGTGTGCAGGGGCTGCACGCTGGCCGCGCCCAGCTCGCCGGCTTTTTCCACCAGCCAGTCCATGCGCTCGTTGGCGGGCATGCCCAGGGCCAGGTGCACGCGGCGGGGGGCTTCGCGTTCAATGGCTTGGTGCGTGTCTATTTGCACACTCACTTCGCTGCGGCCCATGTGCGTGATGCTGGCTTGCCATTGGCCGCCTTGGCCGTTGAACAGCGTGATGTGGCGGCCAGGCTGCAGGCGCAGCACCTGCACATGGCGGGCCGCACCCGCAGGCAGCGCCAGCTCGGCCCCGGCGCTCAGGGGCAGGTCCACAAAAAAGCGCGGCATCAGAAGGTGTAGCCCGCTTGCACGGCGCTGCCTTCAATCTGTTCCAGCAAGTGCATGAGGGGGCCGAGCTGGCGGTAGCGCGAAGCGGTGCTGCGCACGTAGGCCACAAAGCGCGGCGTGTCTGCCAGGTACTGGGGCTTGCCGTCGCGCAGGGTCAGGCGGGCGAAGATGCCCAAGATTTTGAGGTGGCGCTGCAGGCCCATCCATTCGACCGCTGCATAAAACTCGCCAAAGTCGTCGCCCACGGGCAGGCCGGCTGCGCGGGCTTGTTGCCAGTAACGCACGGTGATGTCGAGCACAAATTCCTCGTCCCAGCTCAAAAAAGCATCGCGCATGAGGCTGGCGATGTCGTAGCTGATGGGACCGTACACCGCGTCTTGAAAGTCCAGCACGCCCAGCGGCGCGAGTGGGTCAGCCGGGTCCACCATGAGGTTGCGCGGCATGAAGTCGCGGTGCACAAACACCCGCGCCCCGCCCAGGGCCTGCAGGTTGTGTTGCTTGATCTGCTCAAACAGCTTGTCCAGCAGCTGCTGTTGGGCCGGGCTCAAGGCCAGGCCCCGGTGCTGGGCCACATACCAGTCGGGAAAGAGCGCCAACTCGCGCGAGAGCAGCGCGTCGTCATAAGGCGGCAGCACCTCGGGGCGCGAGGCCAGCTGCCAGCGGATCAATGCGTCCACCGCGTTCAAGTACAGGTCGTGCGCCAGCTCGCCGCGCAGGGGTGTGCGCTCGGTGTGGCCTTGCGCGAGCAGCTGCATCATGGTGTGCGTGCCCAAATCGGGCAGCAGCATAAAGCCCTGCGGCGGGTCCCAGGCCAGCACCTCGGGGGCGCGCAGGCCGGCGCTGTGCATGAGCTGGGCCACTTGCACAAAGGGCGCGCAGTTTTCGTGGCTGGGCGGCGCGTCCATGATGATGCGGCTCTCGCCCGCGGTGGTGTTCACGCGCAGGTAGCGGCGAAAGCTGGCGTCGGCCGAGGCCGGGCGCACGCTGGCGATGTCCAGCGCGTGCGGGCCGGCCAGGCTGTGCAGCCAGGCGTCAAACTGGCCAGCGCGCGCCGCATCGGTCCAAGTCACGGCGGGGCTGGAGGGGGCGGGATTCTCGGCCGCTGGGGCGGACGGATCAGTTGAAGGCATCATGGGGGCTCGGTGATAATTGCAAGAATTCGACACCGGGTTTTATCTCATATTTCACGATGCACTCGGTTTCATGCTCGCGTTTTCTTCCATGGTCGGTCGGCATTGTCTTGTTCGGTCTGGCCAGGTTTGGCCTGCCAGCGGCTCAGGCCCAGACGCCGGCCCCGCTTCCTACCCCCATTTCCGCACAGCCCGATGAGCCGCCGCTGAAGCTGCGGCCTTCCTTGCAGCTGTCTGAAAAGCTCCCCCCTGAGAGTCGGCAAGCCCCGACTTTTGTGTTTGGCGAGCGCATCACCAGCCAAGCCGATGTGCGTACCACCCTGGACGGCCGGGCCGAGCTGCGGCGCGCGGGCACGGGCATACGCGCCGACCGCATCGATTTAGAGGCGCTGCGCCAGCGCATCACCACCCAAGGGCCGGTGCGCTTGCAAAGCTCGGGCAATGTGTTCTCAGGCAGCGAGTTGGACCTCAGTTTGGACACCTTTGAAGGCTTTTTTGACCAGCCGCGCTATGTGTTTCGCGGCGGCGCGAATGGCCAGGCCCGCCGCATCGACTTTTTGGGCGAGCAGCGCTTGGTGGCGCACCAGGCTAGCTACACCACCTGCGAGCGCGACAACGAAGCGAGCTGGAAGCCGGCCTGGGAGTTCAGGGCCGAGCGCATGTACTTTGACCTGGACGCCGAGGTGGGCCAGGCTTACAAGCCGGTGCTGCGGTTTCAAGATGTGCCGCTGTTGTCATGGGGCGGCAGCATCAGTTTTCCGCTGAGCGACAAGCGCAAGTCCGGCTTGCTGCCGCCGACTTACGCGCTGGACACCACCAGTGGCTTTAGCCTGGCCATGCCTTTTTACCTGGACATCGCGCCCAACCGCGATGCGACCCTCACGCCCACTGTGATGAGCAAGCGCGGCCTGGACTTAGGCACAGAGTTTCGCTACCTGGAGCCGCAGGACCGAGGCACTTTGCGGCTCAACACCCTGGCCAATGACCGGCTCTCTCAACAAGACCGCTGGTCTTACAGCCTGCAGCATGAAGGAACCCGGTCGGCGGCCTTGGCCGGTGGAAGCTTGGCCTACGGCTTGAACCTCAACCGCGTCAGTGACGACAACTATTGGCGCGATTTCCCACGACAGAACAAGGCGCTGACGCAGCGCTTGCTGCCCAACGATTCGCGCCTGTCCTGGAGCCGTGAGGACTGGTCGGTGGCCTTGCGCGCCTTGTCGTGGCAGACCCTGCAGGCGGTGGACTCGGTCATCACCCCGCCTTACGACCGCCTGCCCCAGCTCACCGTGCGTTACGGCTTGACCGACGTGCCGGTGGCCGGGCTGGGCGGGCTGGACTGGTCGGTGGAGTCCGACTTCACGCGCTTTCAAGCGGCCCGTGCCCTCACGGCGCAGACCAATGCCGACCGGTTTGTCGCCCGTGCTCAGCTGAGCCGGCCGTGGGTGCGGCCGGCCGGTTTTGTGGTGCCCAAGCTGCAGCTGCACGCCACTCAGTACAGCTATGGCGAAATCTGGAACGGCAGCGCTTCGGCCGCGCGCGTGGTGCCCACCTTCAGTGTGGACAGTGGCTTGCAGTTCGAGCGCAACGCGCTTTTCTTTGGCCGCGACTTTGTTCAAACCCTGGAGCCGCGGGCGTTTTATGTGTACACGCCTTACCGCAACCAAAGTCTTTTGCCCAACTACGACAGCGCTGAAAACAGTTTCAGCTTTGCCAGCTTGTTTGCCGAGAACAGCTTCATTGGCCAGGACCGCATCTCTGACGCCAACTTGCTCACCTTGGGTGCGGTCTCGCGGCTGCTGCAGCCCGAGACGGGCGCCGAAAGCGTGCGGCTGGGTGTGGCCCAGCGCATTCGTTTTGCCGACCAGCGCGTCACGCTCAACGGCGGCTCAGCGCCCGTCAACACCGAGCGCTTGAGCGATGTGCTGCTGTCAGGCACCTTGAACTGGAACGCCCAGTGGGCGCTGAACTTGAACACCCAGTACAACCCCAAGCTGGGCGAGTCCCAGCGCAGCAGCTTGAGCGCACGCTACAACCCCAGTTTTTACCGCGTGCTGAGCACCTCCTACAAGCGCCAGCGGCCGCTCACGCCCACCGATGCGGGCAGCCAGCAGGTGGACCTGGGCTGGCAGTGGCCGATCAACGACCTGTGGGGCGACCGTGGCCAAGAACTGGGGGCCGGCCAGGGCCAGGGCGGGCGGCGCTGGTACAGCGTGGGGCGCTTGAACTACAGCATGACCGACGGCAAACTGGTTGACAGCGTGGTCGGCCTGGAATACGACGGCTGCTGCTGGATAGGGCGCGCTGTGCTGCAGCGCTCCACCAGGGGCACCACCTCGACCAACACGCAACTCATGTTTCAGCTTGAATTCATAGGGTTCTCGCGCATCGGCAACAATCCACTGTCTGTGCTCCGCGCGAATGTGCCCCGCTACCAATTGCTGCGAGACCAAGTCAGCTTGCCGAGTCGCTTCACCAACTATGAATAAGTCTGTATTTGCGCCTTCCTTCACCCTGGCCTTTGCGCACAGGGCCGGCCTTGCCGCGCTGTGCAGCGCGGCCTGCCTGATCTGGCCAGCACTGGTCCAGGCCCAGGCTCAAGGCGAGGTGTCGTCCGGTGTGCGCTCTGCCGATTTCATCGTCGCCGTGGTCAATTCCGAGCCCATCACCAACCAAGAGCTGCTCAGCCGCATGCAGCGTCTGGTGCCTCAGTTGGCCATGCAGGGCAGACCCGTGCCGCCGCGGGACGAGTTCGCACGCCTGGTGCTAGAGCGCTTGATTTCTGAGCGCGCGCAGCTCCAAGCCGCGCGCGAGGGCGGCATTCGCGTCTCGGATGAAGCCGTGGACCAGGCCGCAGAAGATGTGGCCCGCCAAAATCAAGTCGGCATGGCCGAGTTGCGACGGCGCATGGCCAGCGATGGTCTGAGCTTTGAGCGTTTTCGCCAAGATTTGCGCGATGAACTGCTGCTCGCTCGCCTGCGGGAGCGCGAGGTCGAGGGGCGGGTGCGGGTGAGCGAGCAAGATGTGGACCGCTTCTTGGCCGACAAAAAGTCCGAGCTCGCCAGCGGCCCGGTGGAGCTCAACATCGCGCAGATCCTGGTGGCCGTGCCCGAGGGCGCCAGCCCAGCGCAGCTGGCCATCCTGGAAGCTCGGGCGCGCCAAATTCGCCAGCGCCTGGACAGTGGCGCCGATTTCGCGGCGCTGGCCAAGGAGTTGTCCGAAGCCAGCGACGGCGCCAATGGCGGTGAGTTGGGTTTGCGCAGCGCCGAGCGCTATCCCCCGCTCTTTGTGGACGCGGTGGGACCCTTGCCGGTGGGCGGGGTGACTGGGCCGGTGCGCAGCGGCGCGGGCTTTCACTTGCTCAAGTTGCTGGACAAAAAGCAGGCGGGCGAACAGCTGAGCACCATCACCCAAACCCGGGCGCGCCATATTTTGCTCAAACCCAGCCCACGCTTGAGCGAGGGCCAGGCCCGCCAGCGCTTGGTTGAATTCAAGCGTCGCATTGAGGCCGGCCAGGCCGACTTTGCACAACTGGCGCGCGAGTTCAGCGAGGATGGCTCGGCCCAGAGCGGCGGCGATTTGGGCTGGACCTCGCCAGGCGCTTTTGTGCCAGAGTTCGAGCAGGTGATGGACATGCTCAGGCCTGGGCAGCTCTCTGACCCCCTGCAGTCGCGCTTTGGCCTGCACCTCATTGGCGTGCTGGAGCGCCGCGAGGTGCAGCTGTCAGACCGTGACCGCCGGGAACTGGCACGCCGTGAGCTGCGCGAAGAAAAAACCGAAGAAGCCCTGCGCGTTTTTCTGCAGGACTTGCGCGGCCGCGCCTACGTCGAATTCCGCGATCCGCCCCAATGAGCCGGGCCTGCCCTTGAAGCACATCGCCCGCAAGCGCTTTGGTCAGCATTTTTTGACCGACGGCGGCATCATTGATGAGATTGTTCGCGCCATAGATCCCCGGCCAGGCCAGCCCATGGTGGAAATCGGCCCGGGCTTGGCCGCCCTCACACAGCCTTTGGTCGAGCGGCTGGGGCGGCTGACGGTCATCGAGCTGGACCGCGATCTGGCCGCCCAGCTGCGCACCCACCCGCAGCTGGAAGTGGTGGAGTCGGACGTGCTCAAGGTCGACTTCAGGGCCCTGGCCACGCGCTTGGGCACCACCGGTTTGCGCATCGTTGGCAACCTGCCGTACAACATTTCCACCCCCATTCTTTTTCATTTGCTGGAGGTGGCTGATGTGGTGCAAGACCAGCACTTCATGCTGCAAAAAGAGGTCATAGACCGCATGGTGGCTGCGCCCTCGACCAGCGACTACGGCCGGCTGTCGGTGATGCTGCAGTGGCGCTACGCCATGGAAGACGTGTTGTTTGTGCCGCCCACCAGCTTTGACCCACCGCCGCGCGTGGACAGCGCCGTGGTGCGCATGACCCCGCATGCGCAGCCGCCCGTGCTGGACGCGCAGCTCTTGAGTGAAGTGGTGCAGGTGGCTTTCAGCCAGCGCCGCAAACTGCTGCGCCACACCTTGGGCCGCTGGCTCGACGAGCGCAGCTTTGCAGGCAGCTTCAATGTGCAGCGCCGCGCTGAAGAAGTGCCCACTGCCGAGTACGTGGCGCTGGTCCAGGCCTTGGGCTGAGGATCAGCCCCAAAAAGTACCAAGCCCGCGCAAGGGCGGGCTTGGGTGCATTGCAAGCCCCTGGTGTTGGGGCGCGCGCAGGTCGATTCAAGCAGCAGCGAGCCAATAACCCGCGTTGAACGGACTGCTCATGCGCAATGCCAAGGGCGAGATGTCCACCAACTTGT
>CANHKH010000158.1 GCA_947460165.1 Comamonadaceae bacterium | reverse complement strand
TGTCCACTTCAATCTCAAAGCCAGCCAAATCCGACCCCATATTAAAGAGGTTCACGGCGGCACTCGCAGTCTTGCCAAACAGCACGTAGCTGACGCCTTTATTTTGATTGGCATAAGGTGCGCCCACGATCAGATCGGCAAAGCCGTCGCCGTTCACGTCGCCCGCTGCACTCACGCTCGACCCGCTAAGTTGCCGCGAAAAGAGTTGGTTGTTGATCACGAAACCATCCGAACCACCTGACACCGCCGACAGTTCGATGGCAGTACCCGTGGTCTTGCCAAACACTACATAGCTAGCACCGCCAGTCTCATTCGCATTGGGTACGCCAACGATCAAGTCACCCAGCCCATCACCGTTCACATCACCCGCAGCGCTCACGCTCTTGCTACTGTAATTTTTAGTGCCAAACCCATTGATCACAAAGCCACCTTGGCCATTTGACACCGCCGTCAGGTCCATGGCTGTGCCAGTGGTTTTACCAAACACCACGTAGCTGCGGCCACTCCCCGCGTTGGCTTCGGATGCCCCCACAATCAGGTCCGCCAGGCCATCGCCGTTCACGTCACCCGCAGCACTCACGCTCGCGCCACTGCTGGTAGAGGTGCTGTTGCCATTGATCACAAAGCCGCCAGAGCCCAAAGCCACGTCAGACAAATGGATGCCTGGGGCTAACGGTGGGAGTATTGAAAAGTCCAGCTCAGTCGTACCCGGAGAATTTCCGGCCACATCCCATTGAGAGACCCTGAGGGTATAGTCACCTACCGCTGTAGGCGGGGTGTAATTTTGTGCTTCGTAGACTAAGGTTGAGCTACTTAAAATTGAACCAAATTTTGTAGCAACTCTTGTACCCTTCCTCAGTGTGTAAATCACCGTCGCGCCTGGCTCGATGTTGGTGGCCTGCACGATTGCCCCGCCATCTTTGGGGTCGGGTGTAAGTTGAGTATTCGGAGCTGCTGTGAAATTGTCTTGTCGGAACCAGTACGTTAAGGTTCGTGTGTTACCGGCCAAGTCTGTGGCCTCCGTGAGAGCAACATACGATTTTTCCTGGGCATATTTTTGTCCAGTCTTAATGTAATTAACCGAGTAATTTTGGCCGCCGCTGCTCCAGGTACTTGGGGCACCTGTGACCCAATTGAGGCCGTTATCAAAGCTATAGCGCCAAGTGTCTGTGGGTGCCAGCCCGCTGACCACGGGGGCGCCACGGTAGGTGATGGCATCCGTGGCCGAGATGCCGCTGTCCACGTCCAGTGCCACGGTCACATTGCTGCTGTAGGATGAACGAAAGTCCACGTCCGCAGCCAGTTTGCCTACGCTGGAGGTTACCCCCCCGGTGGTCTGGCGCACCTGCAACTGCAAACTTCCTGCCGCCGCAGTGTAGACACCGGCACTGGGCAGGGTGAAGCTGCTGCCACTGCCTGCCAGCCAGTTGACGCCGCCGTCAAGGCTGTACTCCCAGGTGGCACCCGCCATCAGGGCGCTGACTTCGATCACGCCGTTGTTGGTGATGCCGTCGCTGTTACTCGCGCCCGTATCAGTCGACAAACTGAGGCTGGGTACGCTGGCACTCGTCGCACTTCCGCTATTGCTGTTGCCTGTGGCATAGGCAATAGACAGCAGGTTGTTGGTTTCGTTGCCATCGGCATTGTTGTTGCCTGCGCTGTCATTGAAACGGCCGTTGACGACACGCAGATTGGCCGTGCCGCTGACGTTGGCATCAGGGGTAAAGGTGGCCACATAGCGCGTAGACGAAACGGCGCTGAGTGGGCCCAATGTGCCGCCATTCACGTCGATGTCGGCCAGCGTGAAGCTGCTTTCTGGCGCTTCGCTGAAGTCAAAGGCGATGGTGTCTGTCTGGCCCACACCCAAGGTGCCGCTGCCACTGCGACTGATGGCCACGGTGGGAGTGACGGTATCGATGGTGAGGGATGGGCTGCCACCGGCCTGGCCCAGGCTGCCAGTAGCGTTGGTGTAAAGGCCATCGGCCACGCTGATGACGGCCGCGCCTGAAAAACCTGGTGTGGGCGTAAAGAAAGCGTTTTGAACGGTGCCAACGCCTTTGAGGGCGCTGAGCGTACCCCCGGTGAGGCTGATGTCGCCCGTGTTGCCGTCCCAGCTGAAGCTGCTGCCCGGATCTTCACTGAAGGTGAAGGTGATTTGCGCCGTTTGAGAGCCGCTCAAGGTGCCCAGGTCGCTGCTGATGCTCAAGGTGGGGCGGGCTGTGGCGATGCCAAAGCTGACCATGTTGTTGTCATCGGTACCGTCGGCATTGGTATTGGTCGCGGCGTTGGCAAAGGTGCCGCTGGCCACGCTGACGCTGCCGGGGGCTCGGCTGTTGGCGTCGGGCGTGAAAGTGGCAGTGTAGACAGTGCCGCTGCCTGCAAAGTTGCTTAAGCTGCCACCCACGGTGGTCACATCGGCGGCTGTGAAGTCGCTGGATGCTGCGCTAAGCGTGAAAGTAACGTTGGCGGTGTCGCCCACGTGCAGGGTGGTGCTTGCCGCCACGTTGCTGGTGATGGCCACCGTGGGGCGCACTGTGTTGATGGTGAGAGCCAACGTGCTGCTGGCAGCACTGTTGGTGTTGGCCGACGTATCACTGACTGCACTCGCTGCAACGCCAATGCTGCCTGCTGTGGTGCTGTTGCTGTCTGGCATGAACGTGCCTGTGTAGACCAAGCCAGTGGTATCGACTTTGAAGTTGGTCACGGTGCCGCCACTGACAGTCAGGCTGTCCGCAGAAAAGTTGGCCGAGAGTTCGCTCAGCGTGGCGCTGAAAGTGGTGCTCTGCCCAGCCAACAAAGTGGCGCTGCCGGTGTTGACCAGTGTGACAGTGGGCAGCACGGTGTCAACCTCAATCACAGCGCTGGTGGCCGCACTGGTGTTGCCTGCCTTGTCAGCCTGGGTGACTTTGATGACTTCGTTCCCTTGCCCCATGGCGGTGATGTCTCCTGCGACCAGGGTGTAAGTCCATACGCCACTGCCGTTGGCGGTGACGGTGCGGGTGTTGGTCCCAATGACCAGACTCACGCTGGCATTGGCGTCAGCCGTGCCGGTGATGGCAGTGCTGGTTTCGCTGGCGTTGATGCGGTTGTCGGTGGCAATCGCGTTGACCACGGGGGCTTCGGCCTGGGTGTCCAGGGTGACGGCCAGGCTGCGAACGGCAGACTGGTTGCCCGCGGCATCGGCTTGCTTGACTTGCAGGGCGACCGCACCGTCTTGGGTGAGCGCCAGGCTGTTGCCTGTGCCGGCTTGCCAGTTGGCGCCGTTGTCCACGCTGTATTGCCAAGTGCCACCGGCTTCTAACGCACCCACGTTGATGAGGCCGTTGCGGGTGATGCCGTCGCTGTTGCTGCTGCCGGTGTCACCGGCCAGTGTGAGGGTGGGCGTGGCGGGGTCGCTCAGGTCCACCGTCATGGTGTCGGTGAGCGTGGCAGTCAGGCCTGCGGCAGCGGTGCCGCTGCGGCCGGTGATGGTGACGCGGATGGTGTCGGTGTCGCCGTGGATGAAGGTGGTGGTGGTGCTGTCGGACAAAAACCCGTCGTACACCCAGCTGCTGGGCAAGGTGGCGGTCCAATCGCCGGTGGCGCTGTTGTAGGTGACGCCGGTGCAGGTGAGAATTTTGTTGCTGCTGTCATTCCAGCCGCCATCGCGAGGCACGGTGACCTTGACCACGATGTCGCTGGCCACCAGCGCGGTGAGCACGGCCGGGTTGAGGGACGAAACCGTGCCGCTCAACACAATCGGGCCGGCCAACTTTTCGTCGTCATTGATGCGACCGTCACCCGTGACCGGGTTGAGCGTGGTGGACAGGTTGGTGGCTCCAAAGTTCCAGCTGGTGGCGTTGGCGATGCCCACATAGGCGTTGCCCGCCGCATCCAGCAATGCGGTGTTATCGATGCTCAGGTGGTAGTTGTGTCCTGCCACCAGGGCGGTGCTGGGGGTCAGGGTGAGTGTGTCACCGTCGATGGCGATGGCGCTGTCGGTGATGTCGTAGGTGACCGTGGTGTTGTTGGTGTCGTCCACCAAGCGGATGCTGCCGGTGCCTGCGCTGACCAACTCGGTGAAGGTGGCCACCAAGGCGTTGCCTGCGGCCAAATAGCCGTTATCTTCGGGGTTGAGGGTTTGAAGGGTGGGTGCCAAGGTGTCCAAGGCAATGCCGGTAAGGCTGGCGCCTTCGCCCAGGTTGCCACTGCCACCGGTGTAGCTGCCCTTGGCGACGCTGATGCTGGCTGTGCCGCTGGCGGCATTGGCAGCGGGCGTGAAGGTGGCGGTGTAGTGGGTGCTGTCCACGGTGGTGAGCGGGCCCAAGGTGCCGCCTGCCACGGTGATGTCACCGGCCGCAAAGCCGGTAGGGGCGGCGCTGAAGCTGAAGCTGATGGTGGCTGTCTCGCCCGCTTTGAGGGCTGTTGTGTCGCTGCTGATGTCGAGCGTGACGATGCCGCCCTGGATGGTCAGGGCCAGGCTGTTGTTGGCCTCGGCGCCGTCTACGTTGGGGTTGCCGCCTCGGTCAAAAAAAGCGCTGTTGGCCACCGTGATGCTGCCCGCCCCGGCAAAGCCTGGGGTCGGCGTGAACACGCCGGTGTAGACGGTGCGCGCTGCGTTGGCGCTGAGTGGGCCCAGTGTGCCGCCGACCAGGCTGATTTTGTCAGCGCCAAAGCTGTCGCTGGCCTCGCTCAGGGTGAAGGTAAGCGTGGCCGTCTCGCCTGCCCGCAAGGTGCTGGCGCTGCTGGTCACAGCCACGGCGGGCACCACGGTGTCCACAATGAGTTCTATGGTGTTGCTGGCCTCGGCATTGGTGTTGCCCGCGGCGTCGCGGAAAGCACCCGCGGCGACTTTGACGCTGCCTGTGGTGGTGGCCGCGTTGGTGGGGGTGAAGGTGGCGGTGTATTGCGTGCCGCTGCCTGCAAAGTTGCTGAGCGTGCCACCCGTCGCCGTGATGCTGCTGGCCGTGAAGTTGGTGCTTTCTTCACTGAGTGTGAAGCTCAGTGTGCTGGTGGCGTTGGCTGCAGTGAGTTGCGTCTGCGTGGTATCTAAGGTGACGGTGGGCGCCAAGGTGTCCACGGTGATGTTGCGCAGCGTGGGGAACGATGAGTTGCCCGCCACGTCGGTTTGTTTGGCCGTGATTTGGGTTTGGCCGTTGCGCAGTGCGGCCAGGTCGGCGTCCGTCAGGGTGTATGTCCAGTTGCCGCTGCCGTCTGCAGTGACTGAGATGGCGCGCTTTTGCTTCCAACTGCCCAGCATCAGCGCCACGGTGGCACCGGCTTCTGCGGTGCCTGTGATGGCGCTGCCCGCTTCGCTGGCGTTGATGATGTTGTCGGTGGCCACCGCGTTGATGACGGGTTGGGCTGCGGAGGTGTCCAGGGTGTAGTTGAACGACGCGCTGCTGGACACATTGCCTGCCGCGTCGGTCTGACGCACTTGCACGCTGTGCGCGCCGTCGGTGCTGGCGCCATTGAATTGGGTGCCGCTGCCTGCCTGCCAAGTGCTGCCGCCATTGGTGCTGTATTCCCAAGTGGCTTTGCTCTCCAAACCGGCAAGGCTGAGGGTGGCCTGATTGGTTTTTCCGTCGCTGTTGCTGCTGCCGGTGTCGCTCAGCAGGGTCAGCGTGGGCGCTGCGGCGCTGAGGTCGGCCAGTACTTTGCCAGAGGTGCTGGCTGTGGCGTTCAAGGCCGCGCCGCTGGTGCCTGTGACGGCCACGGCCACGTCATAGGTTTTGCCATCGACCAAGGCGTTGCCGGGCAGCGTTAAGCTCCAAGCGCCGGTGGTGGTGGTGTAGTTGGTGGCGTTGGCGCTGATGTTGGCACCGCCGCCTTGGGGGGTGAGCGTGACGGCAAAGTTGCCCGCCACAAAGGCGGCCACCATGCCTGCGGTGTTGGACTCAATGGTGCCGCTGATGAGCACGCCAGACGTGTTCTCGCTGCCGTTGACGCGGTTGTCGGTGCTGATGGGGTTGAGGCTCACGCTGGGCGTGGCGGCGGTGAAGCGCCAACTGCTGCCTGCCCATGTGTTACTCGCTGCGATGCCGGCCCAGGCGTTGCCTGCGGCGTCCAACAAGCTGGCGGCATCGGCTTCTACATGGTATTGGCGGCCTGCCACCAGCGCGGCAGGGGGTGTGATGGTGAGGGTTTTGCCGCCGTTAGACAGCACGACGGCGGGGTCGGTCATGGCCAGCGTGGTGCGGGTGCCTGCGGTGTCGTCGACCAGCACGATATGGCCCGTGCCTTTGCGGACCACCTCGCTGAAGCTCAGCGCCAGTCCGTGGCCGGGCAGCACCGTACTGGCATTGCCGGGCAACACACTGTCGGCCACCGGGCCTTGGGTGTCCAGGGCGATGGGGGGTGCGGTGCCAGCACTGCCTTTGTTGCCTGCGGCATCGGTGTAGCGGCCAGAGGCCACCGAAATGCGGGCCTCGCCGGTACTGCCGTCGGTGGGCGTGAAATGCGCTGTCCAGATGGTGCCGGTGTGGTTGACCAAGTTGCTCAGCTGGCCACCGTTGACGGTGATGTCTTTGGCGTCAAAGCTGTCGCCCGGGTCTTTGTTGAAAGTGAAGGTGACTTTTGCGCTCTGGCCAATGGCCAAAGCCATCACGTCGCTGGTGAGGGTGACCGTGGGTGGGGTGGTGTCTATGGCCAGGCTGTCGGTGCTGGCGGCTTGGCCCTCGCCCTTGTTGCTGTTGCCGGCTGCATTGGTGAAGCGGCCGTCAGGCAGTGTGACGCTGCCGCTGCCGGTGTACGGTGCCTCGGGCGTGAACAGCACGCTGTAACGCATGCCGTCACCCAAGGGCGTGAATTCGCTGAGGGCGCCGTGGCTGGCGCTGAGGTCGGTCAGGTCGAAGTCGGTGGCTTTTTCACTCAGGGTGATGTCAATGGTGCTGACCTCGCCCATGCCCAGTGTGGCCTGGCGTGCGCTCAGTGTCGCGGTGGGGCGCAGGGTTTGAATGGCCATGACCACGCCGTCGTTGTCAGAGCGCTGGTTGGCATTGCCAGCGGTGTCGCTGAAGCTGCGGAGGGCGACGGACACGCTGCCGGGGACAGTGCGGTTGTCGTCAGGCGTGAAGGTGGCGGTGTAGCTGCTGCCACTGCCTGCCAAGTTACTGAGTGTGCCGCCCACGGCTTGCAGGTCACCCAGGTCAAAGGTGGTGCTGGCTTCGCTCAGGGTGATGCTGAGGTTGGACGTTTGGTCCACCTGCAAGGACGAGCGGCTGGCGCTGATGCGGGTCACTTGCGGGGCCAAGGTGTCCACCGTGATGGAGACGGCGTTGCTGGCAGCGCTGTTGGCGTTGCCTGCAATGTCGGTGACGGCATTGGCGGCCACGCTCACGGTGGCCGCGCCTCTCAGGCCGGCATAGGGCGTGAAGGTGGCGGTGTAGGCGGTGCCGCTGCCAGCCAGGTTGCTGAGCGCACCCCCGGTGACGGTGACATTGGCCAGGCTGAAATTGGCCAGCGCTTCGCTCAAGGTGAAGTTGAGCGTGGCGGTGGCGTTGGCACCCAGACTGGTGGCACTGGCGTTGATGGCCACCGTGGGGGCGATTTCGTCCAGGTCATTGATGGCCAGG
>CANHKH010000157.1 GCA_947460165.1 Comamonadaceae bacterium | reverse complement strand
GCTCAGGGGCGTTTTCAACCTGCACCGCGCAGTCGTAAAACACGGGTGCGCGGCCCAGGTCGGTCAAGAGCTGGCTGGTGAGCTCGTTCACATTGGTGCCTTGCAAGCCCATCTTGCGCCACCAAATGCCCAGGCCCACCACCAAGCCAGCCCGGGCGCGTGTGCTGACCTGAGCGCGGCAGTGGTAGCTGCCTCTGTCATTGAAGATGCGCACCAGCGCGCCGTCTTGGATGCCGCGCGCTAGCGCATCGTCCGCATGGATTTCAAGCAGGGGCTCGGTCTCTGTGTCGCGCAGGCTTTTGACATTCACAAAAGTGGAATTGAGAAAGTTGCGCGCAGGCGGCGAGATCATGGCCAGCGGGTAGCGCGCCGACGAGCCCGCCGCCTCCCGGTTGGGCACATGGTCGGGCAGGCCGTCCAAGCCCTGGTCTGCCAAGCGCTGGCTGAAAAATTCGCAGCGCCCGCTGGGCGTGGGAAAGCCGCCCTCGGCATAGGGCGCCTCGGGCACCTGCAGGCTGGCAAAGCCGTGTTCCAGCAAGGCCTTGAAGTCCACGTGCGTGCCAAAGGCCGTGCGGCACAGGGTTTCGTCGTCATCGGCAAAGCAGGGTTCGGTAAAGCCCATGCGCGCGGCCAACTGGCGAAACACCTCGGTGTTGCTGAGGGCCTGGCCCACGGGGGCAATGGCTGGGCGGTTGAGCAGCACGTCGGTGTGGCCGTAGCTGCTGTGGATGTCCCAGTGCTCGAGCTGCGTGGTCGCGGGCAGCACGTAGTCGGCGTGGTCGGCGGTGTCGGTTAAAAAATGCTCCAGCACCACGGTGAACAGGTCTTCACGCTGGAAGCCGCGCACCACCTGGCCAGACTCCGGCGCCACGGCCACCGGGTTGCTGTTGTAGACGATCACGGCCTCAATGCGCGGCCCCCAGTCGGCGCTGGCGGGTTTGAGCAGGTCTTGGCCTATGGTGCTCATGTTGATGGTGCGGCTGGGCCCGCGCCTGAGCTCTGGCCGCTGCAGCGCGGCAGACTGCACCGGGAACATGCCCGAGCTGGACATCAAGAGCCCGCCTGCGCGGTGGCGCCACGCGCCCACCAGCGCGGGCAAGCAGGCCACCGCCCGGGTGGCGTTGCCGCCGCCGTGCACGCGCTGCATGCCGTAGTTCAGTCGAATGGCTGCGGGTTTGGTTTGCCCGTAGTCGCGCGCCAGTTGCGTGATGTGCGCCACCGGCAGGCCGCAGACCTGGGCCGCCCGCGCTGGCGGCCATTCGAGGGCGCGCGCGCGCAAGCCTTCCCAGCCCAAGGTGTAGCGCGCAATGTAGTCGTGGTCCAGCCAGTCGTGCGTGATGAGCTCGTGCATCAGCGCCAGCGCCAGTGCGGCGTCTGTGCCGGGCATGAGCTGCAGGTGCGTGTGGCATTTGTCGGCGGTTTCACTGCGCCTGGGGTCTATGCACACCAGTTGGGCGCCGCGCCGCTTGGCCTCTTGCGCGTGGCGCCAAAAATGCAGGTTGCTGCCTATCGAGTTGCTGCCCCAAATCAAGATGAGCTGGCTGTCAGCAAAGTGCTCGACCTTCATGCCCACCTTGCCGCCCAGGGTTTGCGTCAGGCCCTCGCCGCCGGCAGAGGCGCAGATGGTGCGGTCCAGCTGCGAGGCGCTCAGCCGGTTGAAAAAGCGCCCGGCCATGGCCTCGCCTTGCACCAGGCCCATGGTGCCGGCGTAGCTGTAGGGCAAGACGGCTTGCGGATCGGGCAGGGCGCGCAGGCGCGCGGCAATGTCGTCCAGCGCCTGGTCCCAGCTGACGGGGGTGAACTGACCGCTGCCTTTGGGGCCGCTGCGCTTGAGTGGCGTGAGCACGCGCTCGGGGTGGTGGCTGCGCTCGGCGTAGCGCGAGACCTTGGTGCACAAGGTGCCGGCGGTGTGCGCGTGCGCTGGGTTGCCTTGCACGCGCACGGCCACGCCGCCTTCGACCGTGGTGAGCAGGGCGCAGGTGTCTGGGCAGTCGTGCGGGCAGGCGCCGCGCACCGGTGGGGCGGATGTGGCGCTGGGCTCGGTGGCGTGCATGGCTAAATCCTGGGTGAAAAAAGAGTCAGGAAAAAGCCCATTTTGCAAGAGATTTTGGTCGCCCTCCATTTGAATACGGCGTTTGAGCTTGGCGCTGCCGCGACAGAAAAGGTGTTCGCCGCATAGGCCCCTCAGCTGGTTTGCTTGCGTAAAATTATTTAACCTTCTGCACAAAAAATGACACTTCAACAATCCATCCAAAGCATCTTCTTCTTGCTAATGGCCTGGCCTGCTGTCGTGAGGGCTGCGGGCGGCCACCATGCCGTGGATGACGCCGCCATGCTGGAGGTCGGCAGCTGCAAAACAGAGGCCTGGTCGGCCGCCGGCCCTGCGGCCGCCCGCAGTGTGCGGGCGGGCGCAGGCTGCAGGGTGGGTGCGGTGGAACTGAGCTTGGGCACCGAGCGGCTGCGCGATGACGGCGCCAGCGTTCATGCCTGGGGTGTGCAAGTCAAGTGGGCGCATGAATTGCAACCTGGCTTGGCCGTGGGCTTGTCGCTGGCGCCCATCTGGCAAGGCCGCAGCGCACAGGATTACCAGGGCAGCGTGGCCATGGGTTTGCTCTCTTGGGAGGCGGCCCCAGACCTGCGCTTGCACCTGAATTTGGGGCGCCAAGTGCGTCACCGCGGCCAGGACGCCAGCGCAGGGGGCTTGTCGCTCGATTGGCGCATTCTGGCCGACTTGCAAGCCATGGTGGAGCGCTACCGTGTGGACAACTCGCATGCGGCGAGGGCGGGCTTGCGCTGGACCCCAGCCAAGGGCTGGGCGCTGGACGCCAGCCGTGCCCAGCCCACCAGCGGCCGCCGCGAGCCGACCTGGACACTGGCTGTGACCCGGGAGTTTGATTGAACTTGGAGGGGGTGTGGGCCTGACTCTGTGGCTGACACGGCACATCACTTGTGCTTGGCGCCATGGTTGGTCCTTGCGCCAGGCCGCCAGCTGGCTCAGCCATGGAGGGGCAAGCGTTCAAGCCGGGCTGGGGTCCCGAGCCTGGGCGTTCAAGCTTGCAGAAGCCCCCGCGAGTTGCTGCAGGTGTTGGCGCTGCTGGGGCGCCAGGCCAGGGCTGAGCAGGCTCAGTGCATGGTGGACCCCGCGCACCATGGCGGCTTGCGCCTTGTCGGGTTCCAGCGCGTGGCGTGGATCGCGCACATATTCAAAGCTCAGCCAATAGGTCAGCAACACGGCCATGCGCGTGGCCGTGGCATCGACCTCGGCGCTGTCCAACTTCAGGGACGTTTTGCACATGGACCTCAGCATGGCTTGTAGCGATTGCGTGATGCGCTGCTGCAAGGCGGGGAAATGCGCCTCCAGCAGGCGGTTGCGGCTGAGCAGGTGGTTCAGGTCGCGGTATAAAAAACGGTATTGCCAGACCCGCTCAAAAAGCGAGTGCATCCAACACCAGGCGCCCTCCACGTCCTGCACTTCGCCGCCAGAGGCCAGCAGCTCGCTCAGCGCACTGTCGCAACGCTGAAACAAGGCGTTGACCAGCTCATCCTTGGCAGGATAGTGGTAGTAGAGGTTGCCCGGGCTGATGCCCAAGGCGGCCGAAATCGCCGTGGTCGAGACGTTCGGCTCCCCAAAGCGGTTGAACAAGTCCAGCGCGGTCTCCAAGATGCGCTCTGCAGTCCGACGTGGCGCTTTCTTTGCCATGCCTTGCCTCTTGTGGTTCTTATGGCACCCACTCTACTCCAGCCAGCCAGCGCTGGGAAGGGCTGTCGCCCTCGGTCTGCGGGCAGCGCCCAAGCCTGCTTGCGCCCAAGGTCACACCCCCTTGGCGAGCGCTGCGCGAGTGCGCATGGGGCGCACCTGGGCCTGCAGGCCAGCAGCCCGGACAAGCATGGCAGCGAGGTCGGCCTTGGTGACCATGGTCTGGCTTGGGGTTCACCCGGTTTGCCGCTGAGGCAGCTGCTTAAATATTCAAAAAATAAGAATTTTTATAAATATAAAAACACTTTTTAATCCATAAAAATGCATAAAAAATCACTTTTTAGAGCTTGAGTCCTTTCATCCCAGGAAAACTGACAAAAAATTACATCTTCCTGATGAGTTGGTGATTTATTTCTATGGTGACAAGGATTTGCACAGGGTTTATCATGACACTATGTCCGTACAATCTTCACATTCCACAATCTATCTGCGCTTCTTAGACTTGGTCCAGGGCGTGCGCGCCTTGCCGGACTTTCCCGTGCTGGACCCCGTCGAGGAGCGCTTGCTCAATTTGTTTGCCACGGCCTGGCACAGTGGCAAGCAAATCACGGTCTTGCAGGCCATGGGCATGTCCACCGACGTTTCGTCCACCACGGCCCACCGTCGCCTCAAGTCCTTGCGCAAAAAAGGCATGATCGCGCTGATGCCCGACGAAGCAGACAATCGCATCAAGTACGTGCAGCCCACCCCCACGGCCCAGCAATACTTCAGCCAACTCGGAGAATGCATGAGCCAAGCCCACGCGGCTTGAGTCAGGCCGTCCGCCCCCTGCCCACCCGCCCGCTGGCGGGTTTTTTTCTGGGCCGCCCCAATGACTGCAAAAGCCTGTCCATTTGAAAAGCAAATGGCCACAGCTCTTTAGAATGCTTGGGATTCACCTTGGCCTGCTGCGGGCCAATCCCCTTCTTTTTTGAGCTTTGGCCATGACTATTTTGGTGACCGGCGGCGCCGGTTTCATAGGCGGCAACTTTGTCTTGGACTGGCTGGCCAATCCGCAGGCCGAGCCGGTCGTCAACCTCGACAAGCTGACCTACGCGGGCAACCTGGACACCTTGGACAGCCTGACGGGTGATGCCCGCCATGTCTTTGTCCAAGGGGATATTGCCGATGCCGAACGGGTCTCGCGCTTGCTGGACCAGCACCAGCCCCGGGCGGTGCTGAACTTTGCGGCCGAGTCGCATGTGGACCGCTCCATCTCGGGGCCTGAGGCCTTCATTCAAACCAATGTCATGGGCAGCTTCAAGCTGCTTGAAGCGGTGCGGGCCTATTGGGGGGGGCTGGCCAGTCAGGCGCAGCAGGCCTTTCGGTTTTTGCATGTCTCCACCGACGAGGTCTACGGCTCTTTGGGGCCTGGGCAGGCTGCTTTCACGGAGAGCCACCGCTACGAGCCCAACAGCCCTTACAGCGCCAGCAAGGCGGCCAGCGACCACCTGGTGCGGGCCTACCACCACACCTACGGCCTGCCGGTGCTCACCACCAACTGCAGCAACAACTACGGGCCGTATCACTTTCCTGAAAAACTCATTCCGCTGATGATCGTCAACGCCTTGGCAGGCAAGCCGCTGCCGGTGTATGGCGACGGCATGCAAATTCGCGACTGGCTCTACGTCAAAGACCATTGCAGCGCCATCCGCCGGGTGCTGGAGGCCGGCCGCGTGGGCGAGGTCTACAACGTGGGTGGCTGGAATGAGAAAGCCAACATCGAGATCGTGCACACCGTGTGTGACCTGCTCGACGAGTTGCAGCCGCGCGCCGACGGGCTCAGCTACCGGGGCCAGATCAGCCACGTCACCGACAGGCCAGGCCACGACCGCCGCTACGCCATCGATGCGCGCAAGCTCCACGACGAGCTGGGCTGGAAGCCCGCTGAAACCTTTGACACCGGCATACGCCAGACCGTGCGCTGGTACCTGGACCACCCGGGCTGGGTCGCGCGTGTGCAAAGCGGCGCTTACCGCGACTGGCTGCAAGCCCAGTACGGGCAAGCGGCATGAAGATATTGTTGTTGGGCAAGGGCGGCCAGGTGGGCTGGGAGCTGCAGCGCAGCTTGGCGGGCCTGGGTGAGGTGGTGGCACTGGACCATGACAGCACCGACCTGTGTGGCGACTTCACCCAACCCGAAGGCTTGGCGCAGACGGTGCGCCGCGTGCAGCCGCAGCTCATCGTCAATGCGGCCGCGCACACGGCCGTCGACAAGGCCGAAAGCGAGCCCGAACTGGCCCGCCTGATCAACGCCACGGCGCCCGGCGTGCTGGCCCGCGAAGCGCAGAACCTGGGCGCCTGGATGGTGCACTACAGCACCGACTACGTGTTTGACGGCAGCGGCAGCCGCCCCTGGCTGGAGACCGACAGCTGCGCCCCCCTCAGTGTCTACGGCCAAACCAAGCTGGAGGGTGAGCAGGCGGTGGCCAGCGCCTGCAGCCGCCACCTGATTTGGCGCACCAGCTGGGTCTACGCCGCGCGCGGCGGCAACTTTGCCAAAACCATGCTGCGCCTGGCCCAAGAGCGCGAGTTGCTGACCGTCATTGACGACCAGGTGGGCGCGCCCACGGGCGCTGACCTGCTGGCCGATGTGACGGCGCTGGCCCTGCGCGACGCGCTGCGCCGCCCTGAACTGGCGGGCCTGTACCACCTGAGCGCGGCAGGCGAAACCTCATGGCATGGCTATGCCACGCATGTGCTGTCGCAAGCTAGCAAGATTCAACCCAAGCTGGACTTGAAGGTGCGCGAAGTGCGGGCAGTACCCAGCAGCGCCTTCCAGACGGCGGCCCGCAGACCTTTGAATTCACGCCTCCATACCACCCGATTGCAAACGGCATTTGGTCTTCGCCTGCCGCCCTGGCAGCAAGGCGTGGACCGCATGCTCCAAGAAATACTCTGACTGAAAAACATGATCACCCCACGCAAAGGCATCATCTTGGCAGGCGGCTCGGGCACGCGCTTGTACCCGGTCACCATGGCGGTCTCCAAGCAATTGCTGCCGGTCTACGACAAGCCCATGATTTATTACCCGCTGACCACGCTGATGCTGGCCGGGATCCGCGAGATATTGATCATCTCCACCCCCCAAGACACGCCACGCTTTCAAGAATTGCTGGGCGACGGCAGCCAATGGGGTTTGGCCCTGAGTTATGCCGTGCAGCCCAGCCCCGATGGTTTGGCGCAGGCGTTTGTCATTGGTCGGTCGTTTGTGGGTGATTCCCCCTCGGCCTTGATACTGGGCGACAATATTTTTTACGGCCACGACCTCGAGTCGCAATTGCGCGCCAGCCATGCGCGCAGCAGTGGCGCCACGGTGTTTGCTTACCATGTGACCGATCCCCAGCGTTATGGCGTGGTCGAGTTCGATGCCCAGCGCCGTGCGGTGAGCATTGAAGAAAAGCCCCTTGCGCCCAAATCCAATTACGCAGTCACCGGGCTTTATTTTTATGACCAGCAGGTGCTGGACATTGCCGCGCACATCCAACCCTCGGCCCGCGGCGAGTTGGAAATCACCGACGTCAATCGAATCTACCTGGAACGGGGTGAATTGAACGTGGAACTCATGGGCCGGGGCATGGCCTGGCTGGACACCGGCACGCACGAGTCCTTGATGGAGGCTGGCCAGTTCATTGCTACCATTGAGCACAGGCAGGGTTTGAAGATCGCCTGCCCCGAAGAAATCGCCTTTCGCAAGCAGTACATCACGGCCGAGCAACTCAACAAACTGGCCCAGCCCATGCTTAAAAACGGCTATGGGCGCTACCTCCAGCAAATCCTTGAAAATCGGGTGTTTTGAACATGAAGGTCACGCCCACAGCCATTCCGGAGGTGCTGCTCATCGAACCTCGGGTGTTTGGCGATGCACGGGGATTTTTCTTTGAGAGCTTCAATCAGCGCGCTTTTC
>CANHKH010000156.1 GCA_947460165.1 Comamonadaceae bacterium | reverse complement strand
CAGTCCGGGGGGCACTCGCGCCTAGCCACAGACCTGCTTCGTCAGCCCCTAGTCCGCGCCCAACTGAAGCCGGATTTAGGCTGAGCCAGCCTGACCCCCTGGCAGTTTGCCCCTTCTGCCTTCGAGCCCGCTGCGCTAAAGTGGCAGCCTCACAGCTGACCGCAAGACCATGACCTCAGAGACCCTGATTTATCTTGCACTGAGCGCCCTGGTGGTGTTTTGGGCGGTGGGTGCACACAACCGCCTGGTCCGGCTGAAAAATGCCGTGGGTCGCGAGTACGCCACCATCGATGCAGTGCTGCTGCAGCGCCAAAAGCTCCTTGCACAGTTGCAGGCCGTCGCTGACAGGCTTGAAGATGGATTGCTCTCCCACCTGGACGAATGCAGCCGCAAAGCCCGCCTGGCCATGGACCAGGCTCGCCAGCGCCCCTCGGGCGGCCCGGAGGCCCGCGCACTGGCGCGCGCTGAAAACAACCTGGACCAGGCTTTGGCGCAGGTGTGGCTGTCTCCATCGACCCAGCTGGCGGCACGCACCGACCCGGCCTTGCAGCAGGCGGTGTTCAGCCTGGTGGAGCTGGGCGCGCGGCTTGAGCTGCTGTCTCAACCCTATAACCAAGCGGTGAAAGTCTTCAACGAGTCTGTGCGAGAAGTGCCGGCCTGGCTGATCGCTCAGCTGGCGGGGATCAAGCCCTTGCCCGGGCTGGATTGGTCCAGCCATGGCGCAGCCAGCGCTGCGGCGCAGCCCATGCTCCAGGGCCGCCGGCAAGACGATGCAGCGGCCGCGCGGGTCGCTGGCTTGTGAGGCTCGGGCTGACGCTATAGTTCATCATATGCCGACAGTGCCTGACACCACCGGCCGCCATATTGGCCCCAGAGGGGTCACACCTTGACAGACAGACCCATTAGGAGAAATTCACATGATGCATCGCAAGGGGGCCATTGCCCTGGCCCTGGCCACAGGCTTGTGGGCAAGCGCTGTTCAAGCCCAGGTCAACGCCGCGCAGGATGCGCTGTACATCAAGGGCTTGGCTGCCACCTGTGCCAACTGCCATGGCACGGCTGGTCAGGCCGTGGCCGGCTCAGCCAATGTCACGCTGGCTGGCTTGGACAAGGACTACATCGTCACGCAAATGAAGGCCTTCAAAAGCGGCGCCCGGCCCGCCACCGTCATGCACCAGCTCTCCAAGGGCTACAGCGACGCTCAGATCGACAGCATGGCCGCCTACTTTGCGGCCCAGAAAAAATAAGGAACGCGCCATGACTGCCTCTTTGTCTCGCCGTGCAGTGCTGCACGGCACCGCTGCCCTGGGCCTGCTGGGCCTGGGCGCTTGCGCCACCACCTCGATTCCTTCGCGCGCCAAGGTCGTGGTCATCGGAGGCGGCTACGGTGGCGCCACCGCGGCCAAGTACCTGCGCTGGTTGTCGGACTACAAAATTGACGTGGTGTTGATCGAGCCGCAAGAGGCTTTTGTCTCTTGCCCCATGTCCAACTTGGTGCTCTCTGGCGTCAAGCAAATGGACTACCTCACCACGCCCTACACCGGCTTGAGCCGCCGCCATGGCGTGACCGTGGTGCGCGACCGCGCACAAAGCGTGGACACCCGCGCCAAGACCGTCACGCTGGCCAATGGCCCGGTGATTGGCTATGACAAGCTCATCGTCTCGCCCGGCATCGATTTGATGTTCAACGGCATCGAAGGTCTGCAACAAGCCCAGCAAGACGGCCTTATTTTGCAGGCCTGGAAGGCCGGCGCCGAGACCCTGGCCCTGCGCCGCCAGCTCGAAGCCATGCCCGACGGTGGCGTGTTCGCCATCACCATCCCCGAGCAGCCCTACCGCTGCCCACCCGGCCCTTATGAGCGAGCCTCGGTGGTGGCCGGTTACTTCAAGGCGTACAAGCCGCGCAGCAAAGTGCTCATCCTGGACGCCAACCCCGATGTCATCTCCAAAGGCGCCTTGTTCAAAAAGGTCTGGGCCGAGCAGTACAAGGGCATTCTGGAGTACCGCTCGCAGCACCGCGTCACTGCGGTGGACGCCAAGGCCGGTGTGATCAAGTTCGACGTGCAAGACGACGTCAAAGCCCAGGTGCTCAATGTGCTGCCCGCCATGCGCGCCGGCGCCATTGCGGTGCAAGCCGGTTTGAACAACCAGGCCAACAACCGCTGGTGCGGCGTCAACTACCTGAACTTTGAATCCACCGCAGCCAAAGACGTGCATGTGCTGGGCGACGCCATTTTGGCCGCCCCGGCCATGCCCAAGAGCGGCCACATGGCCAACAGCCAAGCCAAGGTGGCGGCAGCCGCCATCGTGGCCGAGATGGCGGGCTGGGCCATCAACCCCGCGCCCATGCTGACCAACACCTGCTACAGCTTCATCGACCCCAAAAACTCCATCCATGTGGCCAGCGTGCACGAGTACGTGGCGGCTGAAAAAACCTTCAAGACCGTGGCCGGTTCTGGCGGTGTGAGTGCCGCACCGTCTGAGCTGGAAGGCGTCTACGCCTTGAGCTGGGCGAGCAACATCTGGGCCGATACCTTGGCCTGACAGGTGGGGCGTCCGGCGTGCAAACGCAGGACGCCCTTGCCTGAATTTCAATGCCAGTGGCCCCCGCTTCCCCGTCCCCCTTCCCAGCCCACTCCCCGCCTTTGTGGCGGCAATTGCAGGCGGCCGCCGGTGTGGTGGCGGCCGTGCGCGCCGGGCGCTCGACCACCGCACTGTTCGAACACCTGGAGCCGGGTCTTCGCGGTGGTGTGCAGGCCTTGTCCTTCCATGCCTTGCGCTGGCTGGGTCTGGCCCAAGCGCTGCGCGCGCAACTGGCCAGTCGGCAGCCCTCGCCCGAGGTCGACGCCTTGCTGTGCACGGCGCTGGCCTTGGCCGCCCGTCCTCAAGAGGGGCAAGGCGCAGACCAGGCCCTGCACACCCTGGTGAGCCAAGCGGTGGAGGCGGCCAAGCAGTCGCCAGACACCTGCCACCAAGCCAGCTTTGTCAACGGCTGCCTCAGGCGTTTTTTGCGCGAGCAAGAGGCCTTGGTGCAGGTGGCCAGCCAGCAGCCGCAGGCCCTGTGGAACCACCCCGATTGGTGGATCAAGCGCTTGCGCCTAGACCATCCTCAGCACTGGCAAAGCATTTTGCAAGCGAGCAACAGCCGGGCGCCGCTGACGCTGCGCATCAACCCCCGGCGGGTCAGCCAAGCGCAGTACCTGGCCGACCTGGCGGCGGCGGGCCTGGACGCCCGGCCCGTGGGTGCGCAAGGCGTGGTTTTGCTCAAATCGGTGGCCGTGCCCTCCTTGCCCGGGTATGCCCAAGGGCATTTTTCTGTGCAGGACGCAGGCGCCCAATTGGCGGCGCCCTTGCTGCTGGAGGGCTTGCCCCTCTCGGCTGGCCCACTGCGTTTGCTGGACGCCTGCGCCGCCCCAGGGGGTAAAACCGCGCACCTGCTGGAGTTGGCGCACGCCCAGGTGTTGGCGCTGGACGTGGATGCCAGGCGCTGCCAACGCATCACCGACAACTTGAGCCGCCTGGGCTTGAGCGCGCAGGTACAGGCCGCCGATGCGGCAGACACCGCAGCCTGGTGGGATGGCCAAGCGTGGGATGGGATTTTGCTGGACGCCCCGTGCACCGCCTCGGGCATCGTGCGGCGCCACCCTGACGTGCGCTGGTTGCGCAGGCCCACCGATGTGGTTCAGCTGGCCGCGCAGCAAAAGCGCTTGCTGCACGCCTTGTGGCCGCTGCTCAAGCCGGGCGGGCAATTGCTTTACTGCACCTGCTCGGTGTTCAAGGCCGAGGGCGAGCAACAGATCCAAACGTTTCTTGCGCACCACACCGATGCGCAAATGCGACCCTCGCCAGGCCATTTGCTGCCTGGTGCGGCAGCTCCCGAGCCACACTTGCCGGACAATCCATCCGGTGAACACGACGGTTTTTATTACGCGCGCTTGGTCAAGCGGGGGGCATGATGGCCTGGCCGCTTGGGTGCGCCGCATCGGCCAGTGCGTGGCCGCTTGTGCGCTTTTCCTGACGCTTGCTGTCTGGGGTGTGGCAGGGGCCGCCGAGCTCGGCAGCTTGCGCACCGAACGCCAAGACGACGGCATTTACCTCACCGCCACGGTGAGCTTTGAGCTGCCTCCCGTGGTCGAGGACGCGCTGCTCAAGGGCATCCCTCTGATTTTTGTGGCCGAGGCCGAGATATACCGCAGCCGCTGGTACTGGACCGACAAGCGCGTGGCCCAGGCCACGCGCAGCCTGCGCTTGGCCTACCAGCCGCTGACCCGCCGCTGGCGCCTGAGCCTGGCCGATGGCAGCAGCGCCCCCCGCGTGGCCTTGGCCCAAAGCTACGAGACCCTGGCCGAGGCCCAGGGAGCCATAGAGCGCATCTCGCGCTGGAAAATCGCCGAGTCCAGCGATGTCGATGCCAGTGAACATGCCTTGAACTTTCGCTTTCGGCTGGACCTCAGCCAGTTGCCCCGTCCGTTTCAAATTGGCATGGCCGGTCAACGCGAATGGCAAATTGCCCTGGAGCGCAGCCAGCGCCTGAGGCTGGAGCGGCGCAACGACTCTCCTGCGGCGCTCGACAAATAAGCCATGGCAGCCGCCGACCTCCTGCCGCCCTTGCGCACCAGCCGCGCCTTTCGCTGGGCAGTGGGCGTGGGCCTGGGGGTGGTCGCGGCCTTGAGCCTGGTGCTGCTGTTCATGCTGGCCCAGGCCACTGGCAACCGCGAACTCTACGAGCGCTACTACGCGGTGCTGTTCATCTTGAACGTGTCCCTGGCCTCTTTGCTGCTGGCCGTCATCGTCTGGCTGGTTGTGCGCATGGCTGTGCGCTTGCGCCAGGGTAAGTTTGGCAGCCGGCTGCTGGTCAAGCTTGCCGCCATTTTTGCCTTGGTCGGCTTGCTCCCGGGCGTGATGATTTATGTGGTGTCCTACCAATTCGTCAACCGTTCGATTGAAAGTTGGTTTGATGTCCGGGTCGAGAGCGCTTTGAACGCCGGCTTGCAGCTCGGTCGCCTGACCTTGGACAGAGTGGCCGCCGATCTGGGCGTGCGTGCCCGCTCGGCGACCCGCCAGCTCGGTGAGGCCGCCGAGGGCGCCACCAGCCTCAACCTTGAACGGCTGCGCGAGCAACTGGGCGTGCGCGATATCACTTTATGGAGCGCCTCGGGTCAGTTGCTGGCCAGCGCCAGCGGTGGCGCCTTGCTGATCTCTCAGGCCGAGCGTCCCAGCAGCGCGCAAATGCGCCTGGCGCGCACCCAAGGCGTGTCCACGCAGATTGATGGCCTCGATGACATCGTGACATCTGGCGCGGCTGTGCCCCAGGCCCGCGTGCGTGCCTTGGCCGTGGTCAACTCGGCCAGCCTGGAGCTGTCTGGCGGCGTGCGCTATTTGCAGCTGGGCGAGAACCTGCCGGCCGACTTGGTCAGCAACGCCATGGCGGTGCAAGAAGCCAACCGCGAATACCAAGAGCGTGCGCTGGCCCGCGGCGGCCTCAAGCGCATGTACATAGGCACCCTCACCTTGGCCCTCTTCTTGGCGGTGTTCAGTGCGGTGTTGCTGGCGGTGCTGCTGGGCACCCAACTGGCCAAGCCCTTGTTGCTGTTGGCCGAAGGCGTGCGCCAAGTCGCCCGTGGTGACCTGGGCCCCAAGGCCGCGCTGCAAACCCGGGACGAGCTAGGCGGCCTGACTCGCTCGTTTGCGCAAATGACGCAGCAGCTCTTTGACGCCCGCTCAGCGGTTCAGACCAGCATGAGCCAAGTCAACGCAGCCCGCGCCAGCTTGCAAACCATCTTGGACAACCTGACCGCCGGTGTGATGGTGCTCAATGCCGAGGGCCGGATTTTGTCGTGCAACCCTGGCGCCACGCGCATTTTGCGCGCGCCCCTGGCTGCTTTTGTGGGACGGACCTTGGCCGAGGTGCCTGGCCTGCAAGCCTTGGGGCAGGGCGTGCAGGCGCAGTTCCAAGCCTTTTTGTCCGAGCAAGCGGTGCATGGCCTGGAGCACTGGCAGCAGTCCTTTGAGTTGCCCCTGAGCAACAGCGGCGCCAGCGAGCACCGCATCACGCTGATTGCGCGCGGCGCCTCCATGCCCGGCACGCAAGACTGGCTGCTGGTGTTCGACGACGTCTCCGATGTGGTCTCGGCCCAGCGCGTGGAAGCCTGGGGCGAGGTGGCCAGGCGCTTGGCCCATGAAATCAAAAACCCCCTCACACCCATACAGCTGTCGGCCGAACGCCTGGAGATGAAGCTGGCCCACAAATTAGAAGGCGCGGACCAGCAGGTGCTGACCAAGTCGGTCAAAACCATCGTCGACCAGGTCGACGCCATGAAACGCTTGGTCAATGAATTCAGAGACTACGCCCGCTTGCCTGCGGCTGAATTGAAGCTGCTGGACCTCAACGCCTTGGTCAGCGACGTGATGCAGCTCTACCCCCAAGGAGGGGGTGCCGTGCCGGTGCACGTTGAGCTCGATGCCCAGGCGCCGCTGATTTCAGGCGATGCGCAGCAGCTGCGCCAAGTCATTCACAACCTGCTGCAAAACGCCCAAGACGCGCACGAGGGCAAGGTGGTGCCTGCCGGTGGGCCACCGCCTTGTGTGGTCATCAAAACAGAATGCGCCGCAGGCAGCCGACGCGTGCGGCTGGTGGTCTGGGACAATGGGGCGGGTTTTCCGGAAAACATCCTCAAGCGCGCATTCGAGCCTTACGTCACCACCAAGGTCAAAGGCACGGGTCTGGGGCTGGCGGTGGTGCGAAAAATTGTGGATGAACACGGCGCGCGCATAGACATCAGCAACCGGGTCAGCGAGGGTGTGCTGCTGGGTGCCCAAGTCTCGCTATCATTCCCGGGGGCGACAGCCGCCTGAAGAGCTTGCGCGCAGCTGCAGCTCACCAGACCAACAACGGGTAATCAGCGAGATCGGGTTCATGGCAAACATACTGGTGGTCGACGACGAACTGGGCATACGCGACTTGCTGTCCGAAATCCTCAACGACGAGGGCCATCAGGTCGAACTCGCCGAAAACGCCGCACAAGCGCGTGCTGCCCGCCAACGCATGCGGCCCGACCTGGTGCTGCTGGACATCTGGATGCCAGACACCGACGGTGTCACCCTGCTCAAAGAATGGTCCACCTTGGGGCTGCTGAACATGCCCGTGATCATGATGAGCGGCCACGCCACCGTGGACACCGCCGTCGAGGCCACCAAGATAGGCGCCATGGCCTTTCTTGAAAAACCCATCACCATGCAAAAGCTGCTGCAGGCCGTGGAGCAGGGCTTGAGTCGACAAGGCGCTAAAAAGTCAGCTCCCGTCATGCTGGGCGTGGTCAGCTCGCCCAGCCAGCCTGCACACATGGCCTTTGTGCAGGCCCAAGCAGAGGCTGAGGGCGCAGGGCCCCAGCCGGTGCAAAGCTTTGTGCTGGACAAGCCGCTGCGCGATGCCCGCGATGAATTTGAAAAAGCCTACTTTGAGTTCCACCTGGCCAAAGAAGGCGGCTCCATGACCCGCGTGGCCGAACGCACGGGCTTGGAGCGCACCCACCTGTACCGCAAGCTCAAGCAACTGGGTGTGGACCTGTCGCGCGGCAAACGCACGGCCTGAGGGCTTGGCATTGGGCGCCTCGGTCCCAAGCCAACGGCCCTCATCTGCTACAATATT
>CANHKH010000155.1 GCA_947460165.1 Comamonadaceae bacterium | reverse complement strand
GTCTTCGGTGGCGGCGGCCTTGCTGCCAAAGAGGTCTGCGTACTCCTGGCCGGGGCTGTGCGTGCCGCCGTAGGCAATGCTGGTCATGTCAAATTCAAAGCGCTGCAGGCGCTGTTGGTAAAGGGCAAAGTCTACGGGCCGGTAGTTCAACCGAATGCCCAATTTTTCAAGGTTGCGCGCCCAGGGCGTGACCACACGGGCGCCCGCCTCGTTGCTGTCCAGGTATTCAATGACAAAGGGCTGGCCCTGGGCATTGCGCAGCACGCCCTCTTGGATGGTCCAGCCCGCTGCCGCCAGCAAATCGCGGGCGCGCCGCAAGTTGCCGCGCAAGCTGCTGTCACCATCGGTGCGGGGCGGGACATGCATGGGGCCAAAGGCGGCATCCGGCACCTGGCCGCGCCAAGGCGTGAGCAAGGCCAACTCCTCTGCGCCAGGGCTGCCTGTGGCCTGGCAATCGGTGTTGCCAAACAAACCCACCACGCGCTGGTAGGCGCCGTAAAACAGTTGCCGGTTCATCCACTCGTAGTCCAGCGCCAAGCCCAAGGCCTCGCGCACGCGCACATCTTTGAACTTGTCGCGCCTGACGTTGATCACATAGCTTTGAAAGCCCGAGGGCAGCTTGTGGCGGAACTCGCCCTTGACCAACTCGCCGCTGTCAAAGCGCTTGCCCGTGACGCGGCGCGCCCAGTCGCCCGCCGAGAAAAAGCGCATGAGGTCGAACTCACCGGCCTTGAGCGCCTCCAGCCTGGCGGTGTTGTCCTTGTAGATTTTGACGGTGATGCTGTCGAAGTTGGCCATGCCGCGCCGCACATTCAGGTCACGCGCCCAGTAGCTGGCATCGCGCACATAGGTGATGTCGCGGCCAAAGCGCACCGGTCCAATTTTGTAAGGCCCGCTGCCTATGGGCAGGTCCATCACCACCTGGTCAAAGCGCTTGGGCTTGCCGCCCTCCATGCCCCAGGCGCGGCTGAACACGGGCAAGCCGCCCACCGTCAATGGCAGTTCGCGGTTGGGTTTTTTAAAGCGGTAGCGCAGCTCGCGCTCGCCCAGAACGTCCAGGCCCGCCACGTCTTCCAGCATGGTTTTGTAGGCGGGCGAGGTGTAGGGCCCCATCAGCGTGTCGTAGCTGTGCTTGACGTCGGCCGCCAACACCGGATCGCCGTTGTGAAATCGCGCCTCGGCCCGCAAGATGAAGGTGGCGCTCAGCCCGTCGGCGGCCACGCTCACGTCTTGGGCCAGCAGGCCGTAGCCCGAACCGGTTTCGTCCAAGGTGCGGGCCAGCAGGCTGTCAAACATCAGGTCCGACAGGTAAGCCGGCGCGCTGCCCTTGATGGTGAAGGGGTTGTACTTGTCGAAGGTCGAAGCGCGGGAGTTGCTCACCAACCTGAGGGTGCCGCCCTTGGGCGCTTGGGGGAAGACGTAATCAAACTGCGCAAAACCTGGCGGGTATTTGAGCTCGCCCCACAAGGCATAGGCGGGCGCAGCCCAGCCCGCCACAGGCACCAGGCACAGGGCAGCGAGCAGACCGAGCGCAGGACAAACAGCAAAAAACCGCATGCGACAATTCTGCACGAAGCGAACCGCCCCTTCGCAGACCACCGCCATAGACCCTGCGTCAGACGACTCCAAAGGATAAAAAATGGGATTTCTCCAAGGCAAAAAACTCCTGATCACGGGCGTGCTGTCCAACCGCTCCATTGCCTACGGCATTGCCCGCGCCTGCCATGCGCAAGGCGCGGAGTTGGCTTTTAGCTACGTGGGCGAGCGCTTTAAAGACCGCATCACCGAGTACGCCGCCGACTTTGGCTCCAAACTGGTGTTTGACTGCGACGTGGGCAGCGACGAGCAAATCGCCCAGTTGTTCACCGACCTCTCAGCCACTTGGCCGCAATTTGACGGCTTTGTGCACGCCATCGGTTTTGCCCCCCGCGAGGCGATAGCCGGCGATTTTTTAGACGGCCTCTCGCGTGAAGCCTTCAAAATCGCACACGACATCAGCGCCTACAGCTTTCCGGCCATGGCCAAAGCCGCCCTGCCCTTGCTGCGCGACAAATCCGCCCTGCTCACCCTGACTTACCTGGGCGCCATCCGCACCGTGCCCAACTACAACACCATGGGCCTGGCCAAGGCCAGCTTGGAAGCCTCGGTGCGCTACCTGGCCGAGTCGCTGGGCCCCCGTGGCGTGCGGGTCAACGGCATCAGCGCCGGCCCCATCAAAACCCTGGCGGCCAGCGGCATCAAGGGCTTTGGCAAAATTTTGAGCGTGGTGGCCGAGACCTCGCCCATACGCCGCAACGTCACTGTGGACGATGTCGGCAACGTGGCCGCCTTCCTGCTCAGCGACCTGGCCGCCGGCGTGTCGGCAGAAATCACCTACGTGGACGGCGGCTTCAGCCAAGTGGTGGGCGGCATCGCAGAACCTGCTGCAGGCTGAGCTGGACACGGGCAGTTCGCAAAGAATTGCCAACTCAACCAGGCTTGTGCGCCCAGACGCACACTTTTGAGGGACTTCACGGCAGACTTCAGGCCTTCAGGAGGCAAAGAGTTCGCCATGTTCAAGCCCGAGTTGCGCACCCATCTCAAAGCCCTGGCCGCCTTGGTGCTGTGGCCTGCTTGCTTGCCCATGGGCTTGGCACAATCCCCTGGCCTCATGCTGGCCAGCAACTGGCGGTCCGGCACCGACGTGAAAGACTATTGGGTCAGCGAAAAGCTCGATGGCATGCGTGGCCGTTGGGACGGCCAAACGTTGTGGAGCCGAGGCGGGCACCGCATTCACGCGCCCGACTGGTTCACTGCAGACTGGCCCGAGCAGGCCCTGGACGGTGAACTGTGGGCCGGTCATGGCAGTTTTGAACAAACCGTCTCGGTGGCGCGCCAACGCAAAGCCCAAGACCAAGCCTGGCAGGGTTTGCGCTTCATGGCTTTTGACCTGCCTGAGCACCCCGGTCCCTTCAGCGAACGCTTGAAGGCTTTGCGCGTGGTGGTGGCGCACACCCACGCGCTGTGGCTGCAAACCATCCCCCAAGAGCAAGTGGCCAGCGAGGCCGAGTTGCAAGAATGGCTGCAGCGTGTGGTGGCCCTGGGCGGTGAAGGGCTGATGCTGCACCACGGCAGCGCTCTCTACCGCTCTCAGCGCAGCGCGCACTTGCTCAAGCTCAAAGCCTGGGACGACGCCGAGGCCCGGGTCATCGAACACCTGCCCGGCCAAGGGCAGCACGCCGGCAAGCTGGGGGCTTTGCTGGTGGAAATGCCGGCCGATGCCACGCACGGACCCAGGCGTTTTCGCCTGGGCACCGGGCTGAGTGAGCACGTGCGCCAGTTCCCACCCGAGTTGGACGCTGTGGTGAGCTTTCGCTATCAAGGCTTGACCGCTTCCGGCCTGCCTCGCTTTGCCACTTTTTGGCGGGTGCGGTCTGAGGAATGAGCCGCTGAAAACTCAGGTGCTTCTCACGCAGTCGGCGTAGTAGCGCATCTTGCCGGCTTCGTCTTGCTCTTCAATCAGTCCGTGGATGTCGGTCTCAAAACCCGGGCATTGGGCATTGAATTCGCGCGCGAATTTGAGGTAATCCACGATTTTCTTGTTGAACACCTCGCCGGGGATGAGCAAGGGAATGCCTGGCGGGTAAGGCGTGACCAGGCCCACAGTGATGCGGCCCTCCAACTCGTCAATCTCCACCCGCTCGGTTTTGCGGTGGGCAATGTGGGCATAGGCGTCGCTGGGCGTCATGACCGGGGCCAAGTCGCTCAGGTACACCTCGGTGGTCAGGCGCGCAATGTCGTACTTGGCGTACAACTGGTGGATGTGCTGGCACAAGTCAGCCAGGCCCATGCGCTCGTAGCGCGGGTACTTTTGGCAAAACTCGGGCAAGATCCGCCACATGGGCTGGTTTTTGGCGTAGTCGTCCTTGAACTGCTGCAGCGCCGTCAGCAGCGTGTTCCAGCGGCCCTTGGTGATGCCGATGGTGAACATGATGAAAAAGCTGTAGAGCCCCGTCTTTTCCACAATCACGCCGTGCTCGGCCAAGAATTTGGTGACGATGCTGGCCGGTATGCCGGTGGTGGCAAAGTTGCCCTCCAAATTCAGGCCCGGCGTGACGATGGTGGACTTGATCGGGTCCAGCATGTTAAAGCCCGTGGCCATCTCGCCAAAGCCGTGCCAGTTACCGTTGTCTGAGGGCGAGTCTTCACCCTTGAGAATCCAGTCGTCAGACCGGCCAATGCCTTCGTCAATGAGCTGCTCAGGGCCCCAGACCTTGAACCACCAGTCTTCGCCATACTCGGCGTCCACCTTGCGCATGGCGCGCCTGAAGTCCAGCGCCTCCGCAATGCTTTCTTCCACCAAGGCGGTGCCGCCCGGGGGCTCCATCATGGCGGCCGCCACGTCGCAGCTGGCAATGATGCTGTACTGCGGCGAGGTCGAGGTGTGCATCAGGTAAGCCTCGTTAAAGAGGTGCCTGTCGAGCTTGACGTTTTGCGAGTCTTGCACCAACACATGGCTGGCCTGGCTGATGCCGGCCAGCAATTTGTGAATGGACTGGGTGGCGTAGACCACCGTCTCCTTGGGCCGCGGGCGGTTTTTGCCCATGGCATGGTAGGCGCCATAAAACGGGTGAAACGCCGCATGCGGCAACCACGCCTCGTCAAAGTGCAGGTTGTCGATGTAGCCGTCGAGCATGCCCTTGATGGTTTCGGTGTTGTAGAGCACGCCGTCGTAGGTGGACTGCGTGATGGTGAGCACACGCGGCTTGACGGTGCGGGGGTCCACACCCGCGAGCAGGGGGTTGGCCAGGATCTTGGCCTCAATGGCCTCGCGGGTGAACTCGCTTTGCGCGATCGGGCCAATGATGCCAAAGTGGTTGCGCGTGGGCTTCAAAAACACGGGGATGGCCCCGGTCATGATGATGGAGTGCAAGATGGACTTGTGGCAGTTGCGGTCCACCACCACCACGTCACCTCTGGCCACCGTGTGGTGCCAGACAATTTTGTTGGAGGTGCTGGTGCCGTTGGTCACAAAAAAGCAGTGGTCGGCGTTGAAGATGCGCGCCGCGTTGCGCTCGCTGGCCGCCACTGGCCCGGTGTGGTCCAGCAGCTGACCCAACTCTTCCACCGCGTTGCACACGTCGGCGCGCAGCATGTTTTCACCAAAAAACTGGTGGAACATTTGACCCACCGGGCTTTTCAAAAACGCCACGCCACCCGAGTGCCCAGGGCAATGCCAGGAGTAAGAGCCGTCTTCAGCGTAGTCCAGCAAAGCCTTGAAAAACGGCGGCTGCACGCCCTCGAGGTAGCTTTTGGCCTCGCGGATGATGTGGCGCGCCATGAACTCGGGGGTGTCCTCGTACATGTGGATGAAGCCATGCAACTCGCGCAAGATGTCATTGGGAATGTGGCGCGAGGTTTTGGTCTCGCCGTACACATAAATCGGCACATCCAAATTCTTGCGGCGCACCTCTTCAATGAAGCCGCGCAGGCTGAGCACGGCCGGGTCCAGGTCGGGGCCGGGGGTGAACTCTTCGTCGTCAATCGACAAAATAAAGGCGCTGGCCCGGCTTTGCTGCTGGGCGAACTGCGACAGGTCGCCATAGCTGGTCACGCCCAAAATTTCAAACCCCTCAGCCTCTATGGCGTGCGCCAGGGCGCGAATGCCCAGCCCAGAGGTGTTCTCGGAACGAAAATCTTCGTCAATGATGACAATGGGGAAACGAAATTTCATGGCAGTGGGGGGCCTTGGCACGCCAGGGGTCTGGCGAAAAGTGCAAAGTGTAAGGTCATACCCTTGGCTTGCCAGCCAGCGCATCACAAGCCTTGTGCATCCTTCATGAAGATGTCATGCAAAAGTCACTGCCCTTTCACTCAAGGCCTTTTTCTCTCACCCTGCGCTGGATAATCAAAGCCCATGAATTGGACACACGGCTTTTTCACGCATGACGCTGCTTAACGTTTTGGGCACGCCCCTGGCGCCCTGCTCTTACGACCCGCTCACCGGCTACTTTCGCGACGGCTGCTGCCGCACCGACGAGAGCGACACGGGCTCACACCTCATCTGCGCCAGGGTCACGGCCGAGTTTTTGGCGTTTTCCCAGCAGATGGGCAACGACCTCAGCACACCCAGGCCAGAGTGGCGCTTTGCCGGACTCCAGCCTGGCGACCGCTGGTGCTTGTGCGCCACCCGATGGCGCCAAGCCTTGCTCGCTGGGCTTGCGCCGCCGGTGGTGCTGGAATGCACGCACCAGCGCGCTTTGGAGTTCGTCAGCCTGCAGGACCTGAAGGCACATGCATACCGTCCACCTCAGGCCGGGGAATAAAGAAGACACCCGCCACCCGCGTGTGCAGTGCCACGGCGCGCCCCCAAGCTGTCATGGCGTTGGCGCGGCGATGGGCCATCAGGTGATGGGCTACAATGGAAAGATTCCCGGAGAGGTGGATGAGCGGTTTAAGTCACACGCCTGGAAAGCGTGCGTGGGGTAAAACTCACCGCGGGTTCGAATCCCGCCTTCTCCGCCAAGACACAAACCTGTCTTGAACGCCCCTTCCAAAGGGCTTACGAAACCCCGCCTTGGCGGGGTTTTGCATTTGGCGACTTATCTTTCACCTTGGCGCCATGCCCAAGGCGCCAGGGCTGAACCCTCGGCCCACAGGCCCAACTTGTCTTCGCGCGCCTGGCGCTCAGCCCTGCTGTAAGAGCGCTGGTCCTGCTGTGCTTGCTCACGCGCATAAGCCGTGTAGTGCCAGGCCATCCCGCGCTGAACTTGGAGCAAATTCACATCCGCGTTGTCCACGGTCAAAGTGCCCACATGGCGGCCATATTTGTCGCGCTTGTGGGTCTCAAGCTGAACGGTTTTACCGTGCACCATGTCATACAAAGACTGCCGGGATAGCTCGCCAAAGGCCTGGTTTTTCTCGGGGGCGTCAATGCCTGCCAACCGCACCTTGTAGGTTTGCAGTGCCTGGTCCTGCACGGTCACGGTGTCGCCGTCAGCCACACGAATCACCCGCCCCATGATCGTGAGCGCTTGGGCTTGCCAGACCCACAGGGCTGCAGCACACAAGACAAGGCCGCGCAGCTGCTTTGTGATGCTGCGCAGCTGCAGACAACAGGCGAAAACTCTAAACGTCAAAAAATTTCCTAAAGTGTGAACTTTAGGAAAACTATATCAACAGTTTCAGCCGCCTCATCCAGGTGTCAGAAAAAACCGAGATTGCAGGTCAGACCAGCTTGCAAGCTGCTTTGGCCGCTTGTGAAGCAGGCCAAGCCACTTCAAAATGACCACACACTCCAGTGGCTCAGGCAGCTGAGTCGCCCACACCCATGACACACAGGCATGAGACCCCCAGCCGAAAAAAACGCAGCCTGGGGCGAGGGGCCGCCCGAACTGCGCCAATTCGGCTTGAGCCTGTGCAAAGCGGTCTACGACCCAAGCAGCATGCGCTGTCCGCACAAGAATTTGAGGCCCTGATGGCCATTGCATCGGGGCAGGACCCGGGTCTCCATGGGACGCATTGAGCCCTGGCTGAGGCGGCGCCTTGGGCCGAGTCAATCGCACGCCAAAAGCACAAAACCGCCCTGAGGCGGTTTTGTGCTTTAGCAGTTGTGAACAATCAAAGCGGGGTTTTCTTACCGTCTTTGTAGTTGTACAAGGTGATGGCGGCGTTTTTAAGTTCGCC
>CANHKH010000154.1 GCA_947460165.1 Comamonadaceae bacterium | reverse complement strand
GTGGGGCTGGTCGAGCTCAACCTAGACGGCAGCGCCCGGCTCGACGGCCGTGGCCGGCCCCTAGAGACCTACAGCCAAGAAACCATCACCGGCTTGGCGCGCGTCTTCACAGGCTGGGATTACGACCGCTTTGTGCGCACCGACCCCGGCCACGCCCAACGCCCCATGGTGGTCAACGGCGCCAACCACGAAAGCGCAGAAAAGCGATTTTTGGGCACCACGGTGCCGGCCAACACACCCGCTGCCGAGGGTCTGGCCATGGCCTTGGATGCGATTGCCCAGCACCCCAACGTGGGCCCCTTTATGGGCCGCCAGTTGATCCAGCGCCTGGTCTGCAGCCACCCCAGTGCGGCCTATGTCAGCCGCGTGGCCGCCGTCTTCAACAACAACGGCCTGGGCGTGCGCGGAGACCTCCAAGCCGTGCTGCGTGCGGTGCTTCTCGACCCTGAAGCCCGCCGCGCACCCGCCGACGGCCAGAACAGCCGAGGCATGCTGCGCGAGCCGGTGGTGCGCTTTGTGCAGTGGGCCCGCACCTTTGGCGTGACATCGCCCACAGGCTTGTGGAATGTGGGCAACCTCTCAGACCCGGCCACCCGCTTGGGTCAAAGCCCGTTTCGGGCGCCCTCGGTGTTCAACTTCTTCAGGCCCGGCTATGTGCCGCCCAACTCCGCCCTGGGTGAGCAAGGCATCACCGCGCCTGAGTTTCAGATCACCAACGAATCGACCGTGGTGGGCTGGGCCAATTTTGCGCAAAGCTTTGTGGCCAGCGGCGTCGCAGAGCTCAGACCCAACTACAGCGCCGAGCTGGCCTTGGCCAGCGACGCCCCAGCCCTGGTGCGCCGCGTGGCCTTGCTGCTGGCTGCCAACGCTTTGTCGCAGGACACGCTGGCCCTCATCACCCAGGCGGTCAACAGCATTTCTGCGGCCAGCGCCGCTGGCCGCAACAACCGCGTGTACGCAGCTGTGCATTTGGTCTTGTGTGCGCCAGAGTACCTCGTTCAAATTTGAGGCCAAGACCCCACCATGAGCGCCCCCATCTCACCAGCGTCTCGCCGCGCATTCCTGCAACGCGCCGCCCAGCTGTCGCTGACAGGTCTGGCCAGCCCCTTGGCACTCCAAATGCTGGCCATGTCCGAGGCCTCAGCCCAAAGCGCCAAGGACTACAAAGCCCTGGTGTGCGTGTTTTTGTACGGCGGCAATGACCACATCAACACCTTGCCTCCGTTTGATGCGGCCAGCCATGCTGAGTACCTGCGTGTGCGCACCAGCATTGCCACCGCCCGCGACGCCCTGGCGGCCACCGCCCTGGTGCCCCGCGAGCCCTTGCCCGGCGGGCGCCAATTGGCGCTGGCCCCAGAGCTGGCCCCCCTCAAGAGCTTGTTCGACAGTCAACAGCTGGGCGTGCTGCTCAATGTGGGCACACTCATGCAGCCCACCACCAAAGCGCAGTACACCGCGGCCAGTGTGCCCCTGCCGCCCAAGCTTTTTTCCCACAACGACCAGCAATCGGTGTGGCAAAGCTCGCTGCCCGAGGGCAGCATTTCAGGCTGGGGGGGTCGCCTGGGCGACCTCTTCATGGCCGGCAATGAACGCGCAAGCTTCACCTGCGTCAACGCCAGTGGCAACGCCGTCTACATGAGCGGACGCCAAGCGGTGCAGTACCAAGTCAGCAGCAACGGCAGCGTGCCTTTGCGCGGCGTGCGCCAAGCCTTGTTTGGCAGCAGCGTCGCGCAAAGTGCGATGCTCAAGTTGGTCACCGCCCCCCACAGCCACCTGATGCGCGCCGAGTACACCCGTGTGATGAGCCGCGCCATCGAAGCCAATGACACGTTGAGCGCCGCCATGGCCGCCGCCCCCGTCTTGAACACCGCCTTTGACACCAGCAGCTCCCTGGCCATGCAACTGCGCATGGTCGCCAGGCTGATCAGCGTGCGTCAGGCCCTGGGGGTCCAGCGGCAGGTCTTTTTTGTCTCCTTGGGCGGCTTTGACTTGCATGACTTCTTGGTGGCCCAGCACCCTGGTTTGTTGGGCCAATTGGCCAGCGCCTTGCGCAGCTTTCACGACGCCACCACAGAAATGGGTGTGTCCCAGCAGGTCACCGCCTTCACGGCCAGTGACTTTGGGCGCACCTTCAGCAGCAATGGCGACGGCAGCGACCACGGCTGGGGCAGCCACCATTTTGTGATGGGCGGGGCGGTGGACGGCGGCCGCTTTCACGGCCGCCACCCTGAGCTGGCCCTCAACGGCCCCGATGACGTCGGCCAGGGCCGGCTGCTGCCGACCACTGCTGTCGATCAGCTGGCCGCCACACTGGCGCGGTGGATGGGCGTGAGCGACAGCGACTTGGCCCTGGTGGCACCGAACATTGGCGAGTACAGCCAGCGCGACCTCGGTTTGTTCAGGGTCTGACCCTGGGCCGTGAGCTCCCATGTTCCAGCCCTCAAAGGCTTGCAGCACGCGGTGAATGTTGATGAAACCCAAGGTCATTGAGGGGACTTCTTTGGCTGTGTAGAGCTGGCCTGCTGGCCATTTGCACCGGTCAACGGGAATTGCCGCACGCCACGAATCGCCGGCAGGCCAGCTCCCACACATACAAAAAAATCTGGGACCTCTGTAGGAGCCAGCCTGCTGGCGATGGCTCGCTTGGGTGCTGCGTCAATGGAGTGCCAAGGCCCTTTTTCTCGCCATTGCGCCAAGCTCGGTGATCGCCTTGACATGGTTTTGTCACGATGAACATGTAAATTTTTTACTCTATTTACAAGGTTCTCCATGTCAAAAACATCTGCTGACGCACGCACTTCCCTTATTCCTACAGCGTCCACCACCCCCGAGAGCGCGCGTTTGATGCAGGCGATTCAAGCCCAAGCCGCGCAATGGGGTTTGCTTGCACGCAAGCTCAAACGCCCAGGCGAGCCGTCAGATGCAGAAGAAAAATTGGCGCAGGACATCGCCGCTGGCCAAGTCAGTGGGGAAGCGCTGGCCGCTGCAGACCCTGGGACGACAGACTTCCAGGCCGGTATGGAAGCCATAGACAGCCTGACTGGTGCAGGGGAGTCTGTGCAATTGGCCTCGCTCTCGGATGGACAGATGCTGGCGCAAGCGGGCGCCACAACTTCAGGCAGTGGCTCTGCGGCCCCCAGTGCGGCTGCTTCGTCTGCGGCGGGTGATGCCTCGGCGGCGACAGCATCCGCCCCCTACCTGCCCTTGGCCTTGGTCTTGGGCGGCGTTGGTTTGGTCGCCGCTTCGGGCAACTCCAGTGCCCCCGCAGAAGTGCTGACCATCAAAGGCAAGCTCGTTGATGGCTACATCGCAGGCGCCACTGTGTTCGTGGACCTCAATAAAAACGGTCAGCTTGATGCAGGCGAAGCCTCCACGGTGTCAGACGCACAGGGCAATTTCACCTTGCCACAGGGCCTCAATGGCCCGATCGTGGCCATTGGTGGCCGCGACATTTCAACCGGACTCGACTTCACTGGCGTGCTCAAAGCGCCCGCAGGCTCCACCACCGTGACGCCGCTGACCACACTGGTCAACGAGCTGATGACAAGCAGCGGCCTGAGCGCCACAGCGGCCCAAGACCGGGTGCTCGATGCCGTGGGTTTGTCGGCCCTTAAAGGTAATGTGGACCTCACCAAGCTGGACCCCGTGGCCGGTGCCGCCGCCGGGACAGCTGGCGCACTCGATCTGCAAAAAGCCGGCGTGATGGTGGCCACCATGGTCAGCAGCTTGACCGTCAAAGTGCAGCAAACGGCTGGCGCAGGCGTGGACAAGCACGACGAAATCGCCAGCGGCATCTTTGCCCAAGTGGCCAGCACTTTGACCGGTACCACCACCGGCCAGCTGTCGGCCAGCCAAATTGCCAGCACCGCCAACACCGTGGTCAACACCCTGGCTGCGCAAGCCACACCCACTGTAGGTGGTGTGTCTTTCAACGGTGCCACCATGAAGGCGGCCAGCGTCTCGGCGCTGGAAAACCTGGGTGCCTTGGCCAGCAAAGTGGCCAGCGCCACCACGGTAGATGCCCTGGCTGGCAACCAAAAAACAGCGCTGACTCAAAAAATATTCACCCTGCAGCTGCTGCATTTTTCCGACGCCGAGGCGGGCCTGCTGGCTTCCACCACCGCGCCCAAGCTGGCCGCGCTGATTGACAAGTTTGAAGACACTTATGCCCACAGCATCACGCTGGCCGGAGGCGACAACTTCATCCCCGGCCCCTTTTTGGCAGCGGGCACAGACACCAGCATCATTGCCGCGCTCAACAGCACCGCCGGTGGCACCTTGTCTGCCACCGCCACCGTGCCGATTGCCGCCATCGATATCGCCATCCACAACGCCATGGGCGTGGAAGCCTCGGCCATTGGCAACCATGAGTTCGACCTGGGCTCGCGCGTCTTGAGCGACGCCATCAAAGGCGCCAGTGGCGCCAAGGGCGCGCAGTTTCCGCACATCAGCGCCAACTTGGATTTCTCGGGCGACAACGACCTCAAGTCCATTTATGTGGACACCACGGCCACGGCCGGTTTGGAGGAGGCGGCCAGCCTCAAGGGCAAGATCGTGCCCTCGGCCATTTTGGTGGAAGGTGGGGCCAAGATTGGCCTGGTGGGCGCGACCACCCAGCTGCTCGAGTCCATTTCCTCGCCCTCGGGCACCAAGGTCAAAGACAACGACAGCGTGCGCAGCGACGACATGACCCTGCTGGCCGCGCAGCTGCAGCCGGTCATCAACGACCTGATTGCCCAGGGCGTCAACAAGATCATTTTGATGGCCCACCTGCAACTGCTGCCCAACGAGCGGCTGCTGGCCACCAAGCTGCAGGGTGTGGACATCATCTTGGCCGCCGGCTCCAACACCCGGCTGGGCGATGCCAACGACACGGCTGTGGCCTTTGCCGGCCACGTGGCCAACTTTGCCGACACCTACCCCTTGGTGATCAAGGACAAGGACGGCAAGAACACGCTGGTGGTCAACACCGACAACGAGTTCACCTACTTGGGCCGCCTGGTGGTGGACTTTGACGACAACGGTCACATCGTGACCGACAGTCTGACGGCCAACGCCGCCATCAACGGCGCTTACGCGTCCACCGACGCCAACGTGGCCACCGCCTGGGGCACCACCACTCAGCAGCTGTCCACCACGGCTTATGCCAGCGGCACCCGCGGCGCTCAGGTCAAGGCCTTGACCGACGCGGTGCAGTCGGTCATCACTGTCAAAGACGGCAACGTCTACGGCTACGCCGACGTGTACCTGGAAGGCGAGCGCATTGCGGTGCGCAATCAAGAGACCAACCTGGGCAACATCACGGCCGACGCCAACAGCTACGCGCTTGAGCAGGCCCTGGGCGGCGTGGCCGCGCAAACTTACATTGTCTCGCTCAAGAACGGCGGCGGCATACGCGCCCAGATCGGCGCCATCTCGGCGCCCAAGTCCGACGGCACGGTCGACAAGCTGCCCCCCGAGGGCGGCGTCTCCCAACTCGACGTGGAGAACTCGCTGCGCTTTAACAACCAGCTCATGAGCTTTGACACCACCCCGGCCGGCCTCAAAGCCATCTTGGAGCACGGTGTGGCCTCCTTGGGCAGCCAGGGGCGCTTTCCGCAGCTGAGCGGCGTGAGCTTTTCTTACGACCCCGACTTGGCCGCCGGCTCACGGATCAGCGACATCGCCTTGGTGGACGAAGGCTACCGCGTCAACCTCTACAACGACGGCGCTTTGCTGGCCGGCGCGCCCGCCAAGATCACCGTGGTGACGCTGAACTTCCTGGCCAACGATGGAGATGCTTACCCCATCAAAGCCAACGGCGAGAACTTCCGCTACGTGGTGGAGCAAGCAGCTGGCGGCTTTGCGCTCACCGCACCGGTGGACGAGGCCAAGAACTTCACGGCGGCCGACACGATTGCGGCTGCCGTGGGCACCAGCACCCTGCTGGGCGAGCAGCGGGCCTTTGAGGTCTACATGAAGGCCTTCCACGCCACGCCGCAGACCGCCTACAAGCAAGCGGAGACCGCAGAAGCGCAAGACACCCGCATTCAAAACCTGAACGTCCGCGCCGAAGATGTGCTGATGACGCAATTGGGCATGTCCCCCGTGGGCACCTTTGCCACCAACGCCTACAACGCAGGCGGCGCTGAAATCGTCGCCTTTGATGCAGGCAGCAAGCGCATGTTCTTGGTCAACGCCGTGGCGGCAGAAATCCAGGTCGTCAGCCTGGCCGACCCGGCCAACCCGGTGCTGGTGGGCAAGCTCGATTTGAAAGGCTATGCCACCACCACAGGTTCGGCACCGCAGGTCAACTCGGTGGCCAGCGCAGGCGGTGTGGTGGCTGTGGCCCTGGCCGATGCCGACCCCACCAAAGCCGGCAAGCTGGTGCTGTTCAAGGCCGACCTGACGGTCAGCACCACAGCGGCAGCGCCCTCAGATGCGCGCGCTTTGGACACGGGCGTGGGCCCAGACATGGTCACCTTCACGCCTGACGGCAAACGCTTGTTGGTGGCCAACGAGGCCGAGTCCATCAATGAGCGCGCCAGCACAGATGCGTTCTACAACGCCGGCGCCCCCTTTGTGGCCAACGGCGGCATCACGGTGGTGACCCTGGGCAGCGAGGCGGCCAGCGCGATTGCCAACGCCACCGTGCAGCAAATTGACTTTTCGGCCTACAACGGCAAAGAGGGCCTGCTGCGCGAGCGCGGTGTGCGCATTGCTGCGGGTGCCACGGCCGCCAACGATTTGGAGCCCGAATACATTGCGGTGTCGCCAGACGGCAAGCAGGCCATGGTCACGCTGCAAGAAAACAATGCAGTGGCGGTGCTGAACCTCAGCGGCGCCACCGCCAGCATCGTGGACATCGTGGCCCTGGGCTACAAAAACCACGCCCGTGGCGACCTGGTGATGACGGCCTACGACACCTTGTCGAGCACTGAACTCGGCACCATAGGCACGGACGTCTTTGGCAAAGCAGTTCCAGCGGGTGGCTTTTCTGGCCTGCACTACACCGGCTTGGTCAACGGCAAGATGCGTTTCTTGTCGGTCAGCGACCGGGGCCCCAACGGCGAGCCGGTCAATGTGGACGCCGACGCGGCCTTGGAGCGCCCCTTTGTGCTGCCCAACTACCAAGCGCGCGTCTCCACGCTGGAGTTTGACCCCGTCAGCGAGCAGCTGAGCATCGTCAGCACCACCTTGCTGACCCGCGCCGACGGCACCCCACTGACCGGCCTGCCCAACATCCCCGGCACCGACGAAGAGCCGGTGCAGATCGTGCCCGCCACCGACACCACCAAAACCGGCACCTTCACCTCAGGCACCACCACGCTGGGCTACAAAACCCTGGCTTACGACACGCTGGGCGCTGACCTGGAAGGCATTTTCCAAACCACCAGCGGCAACATGTGGATGGTCGACGAGTACCGCCCTGCGGTGTACGAGTTTGACGCCGCAGGCAAGATGGTGGCGCGTTTTGTGCCCGTGGGCACAGCGGCCCTGACGGCCGATACCACCGACAACTTTGGCACCGAGACACTGCCCACGCATTTGATCAAGCGCCAGCCCAACCGCGGCTTTGAGGCCCTGGCCGTGGACGAAGCCAAAGGCTTGTTGTTCGCATTCGTGCAAAGCCCGCTGGACAGCGTGGCAGGCAGCACCGTCGACACTGCCGGCCCCTTGGTGCGCATTGAGGTGATGGCCATGCGCGACTTGGCCGCAGGCGTGGCGCTGCCCCAGGGCGGCACTTTGGCGGCTGCG
>CANHKH010000153.1 GCA_947460165.1 Comamonadaceae bacterium | reverse complement strand
GCTGGCACCACTGGCTTGCAGATCCGTGAGCGACTCCAGGCCATGGCCGAGATTGAGTTGATCAGCATCGCGCCCGAGCGGCGCAAAGATGCGCAGGCCAAGCGCGAGCTCATGGGTCAGGTGGATGTGGTCATCTTGTGCCTGCATGACGACGCGGCGCGCGAGTCTGTGGCCATGGTGGACAGCTTGGCCGCCGAGCGTCAACCCAAAATCATTGACGCCTCCACCGCCCACCGCACCGCTGGGGACTGGGTGTATGGCTTTCCAGAACTGGCTGCTGGTCAAAAAGAGGCCGTGCAACACGCCAAGCGTGTGAGCAACCCAGGCTGCTACGCCACCGGGGCCATTGCCTTGCTCAGACCCTTGGTCGATGCAGGCTGGGTGCCGGCCGACTTTCCTGTGGCCCTGCCTTCAGTGAGCGGTTATTCAGGCGGCGGCCGCCCCATGATCGAGGCTTATGAGGCCGGCACCGCACCACTGTTTGAGCTCTATGCCATGGGCCTGGCGCACAAGCACTTGGCCGAGATCATGAAGTACACGGGCATGACGCGCCGGCCCATCTTCACCCCCTCGGTGGGCAACTTCCAGCAAGGCATGTTGGTGCAACTGCCTTTGCACCTGGACCTGCTGCCAGGCCAGCCCACAGGCGCCCAGCTTGAAGAAACCCTGAGGCAACACTACGCGGGCAGCCCGTGGGTCACGGTGGAGTCGGCGCCCGAGTCCGGCCGGCTGGACGCGCTGGCGCTGAACGACACCAACAAAATGGAGTTGCGCGTGTTTGCCAACGAGACATACCGCCATGCGGTGCTGGTGGCGCGCCTGGACAACCTGGGCAAGGGCGCCTCGGGGGCGGCCGTGCAGAACATGGCCTTGATGCTGGGGCTTTGAGCTTTTTGCTCAGGCGCAGCTCAGTCCTCGTCGCAGGATCCGCTCACGGCCCGGCGAATCACCTCGGTGGCAAAGCCACGCGAGGCTAAAAAACGCATGTGCTTGGCCCGCTCGGCCGCATCCGCTGGCGGCTGACCAAACTTGCGGCGCCACACCTCGTGCGCGCGCTCCAACTCGCTGCCCTGGAGGCTGGCCACGGCCGCAGACACGGCCTGCGCGTCCAGGCCCTTGCCTGCGAGTTCTTGCTTGATGCGCGCCGCACCAAAGCGGGCAGCCCGGCGGTGAATGACAGACTCGATCACCCGCTCTGGGCTGATGAAGCCCTTGGCCTGCAGCTCGTCCAAGATGCGGGCGAGTTGGCCGGGCTCTTCTTCGTGGGGCTTGAGCTTGCGCTCTAGCTCTTGGCGGGAATGCTCCCGCCCGCTCAGCAAGCGCAAGGCCCGCCCCTTGAGGGACAGGCCGGGGCTCACGCTTTAAAGCCCATGACTCAAGCCTCGCGCCAGAGCACCACGGCCAACTGGCTCATGGCCCGGCCCACCAAACGGATGAGGCGGTAAGTGATGTTGCTGGCGATCCAAAGCAGTTTGATGGCAACCATGGGGTGTCTCCTTGAGCAATGTCAGATTCAAGCGCCGGCGGCTGGGCTGGCGTTGGATTTGCGAGGCTTTTCTGCCTCTTCGGGGGCGCTGCTGCCAGCGCTGGAGGTGCCCGTGCCGGGCAGCAGGGGAATGCCCAGGTGCTCGCGCACCTTGTTTTCAATCTCAAAGGCCAAGTCCGGGTTTTCTTTGAGAAATTCACGGGAGTTGTCGCGGCCTTGGCCGATTTTTTCGCCCTTGTAGGCAAACCAGGCGCCGGACTTTTCCACCACGTTGCTGGCCACGCCCAGGTCCAGCACCTCGCCCAGGCGGCTGATGCCTTCGCCGTAGAGGATGTCGAATTCGGCGGTTTTAAAGGGTGCAGCCACCTTGTTTTTGACCACCTTGACCTTGGTTTCGTTGCCAATGACCTCTTCGCCTTTTTTGATGGAGCCTATGCGGCGAATGTCCAGCCGCACCGAGGCGTAGAACTTGAGCGCGTTGCCACCGGTGGTGGTTTCAGGGCTGCCGAACATGACGCCTATCTTCATGCGGATTTGGTTGATGAAGATGACCATGCAATTGGCCTTTTTGATGGTGGCCGTCAGCTTGCGCAGGGCCTGGCTCATGAGGCGGGCCTGCAGACCGGGGAGCGAGTCGCCCATTTCGCCTTCGAGCTCGGCCTTGGGGGTGAGGGCGGCCACGGAGTCGATGACGATGAGGTCCACCGCGCCCGAGCGGGTGAGCGAGTCCACGATTTCCAGGGCTTGCTCGCCGGTGTCGGGCTGCGAGACCAGCAGGTCGTTGAGGTTGACGCCCAGCTTTTGCGCGTATTGGATGTCCAGCGCGTGCTCGGCGTCCACAAAGGCGCAGGTGCCGCCCAGCTTTTGCATCTCGGCAATCACTTGCAGCGTGAGCGTGGTTTTGCCCGAGGACTCGGGGCCGTAGATCTCAATGACGCGGCCGCGCGGCAAGCCGCCCACGCCCAGGGCGATGTCCAGGCCCAGGGAGCCGGTGGAGACCACCTGGATGTCTTGGGCCGTTTCACCCGCACCCAAGCTCATGATGGTGCCTTTGCCAAACTGCTTTTCAATTTGCGCCAGGGCCGCCTGCAGGGCTTTGGCTTTTTCGGTGTTCAGGGCTTTGACGGGTGCGTCCATGAAATTCTCCTAAGGTGGTCGGTGTCCGGGCTGAGGGCCTGGTCCAGCACTTGTATGTATGCACAGGCTGGATGCATGAACAGTACTGTAGCAGCGCATGTCCGGAAGTAAATCCATTTTTTGGTCAGTTTGCCTTACGATTAAAACATGCACACCGATCTGTATCCTCCGCCCCCGCTCCCCGACGACCACGCCTGGCGCCTGACCCATTTGGGCCGCTTGATGGGCCATGCCCTGCGCCGCTTTGACGCCAGGGTGCTCGAACTCATGACCCGCGACCCGCAGGTGCCGCTGGCACTGTCCAACCTGGCCGCACGCGAGCAAGTGGGTGCGGCCCACATCCACATCACGCGGCACTTGGCGGTGCACGGCTCGCGCCTGACCGAGTTGGCCCTGAGCGCGGGCATGAGCAAACAGGCCATGGGCGACTTGGTGGACCAGTGCGAGGCCTGGGGTCTGGTGCGCCGTGAGAGCGATGCGCAAGACCGGCGGGCCAAACGCGTGGTGTTCACGGCCACGGGCTTGGCCTGGCTAGAGGCATTCAGACGGGCGGTGGTGCAGGCGCAGGCGGAGTTCACCCAGGCCGTCGGCGTCCCCGTGGCGACGGTGGTCATGCTCGGGCTGGAGGCGTATGCCGGCGGCGATGGCCGCTGAGCGGCTGGACGGCCGCGCACGCTTAGGCGCACACTCCAAGGCAGGCGCTGCGTTCAAAGGCCAGCGAGGACCTAGAATTTGCAGCGCCCACAGGGATCCCCCGGCAAGCTGCCACGCCGGGTAGCCCGTCCTCGCGAAGCCGTCATGGCCCCAGACACAACAAAATGAGGAGACACGCATGCGAATTCTGATTGCGGAAGACGACCAGGTGCTGGCCGACGGCTTGTTGCGCACGCTGCGCGCCTCAGGCGCCGCGGTGGACCATGTGGCCAGCGGCAGCGAAGCCGACACGGCGTTGGTGACCAACAGCGAGTTCGACCTGCTGATCCTGGACCTGGGCCTGCCGCGCATGCACGGCCTGGAGGTGCTCAAGCGATTGCGCGCGCGCGGCTCGGTGATGCCGGTGCTTATTTTGACGGCCGCCGACAGCATTGAAGAGCGCGTCAAAGGCCTGGACTACGGCGCCGACGACTACATGGCCAAGCCCTTTTCGCTGCAAGAGCTCGAAGCGCGTGTGCGCGCGCTGTCCAGGCGCGGCATGGGCGGGGCCACCAGCACCATCAAGCACGGGCCCATGGTGTACGACCAAGCTGGGCGCGTGGCCACCATAGACGGCGTGATGGTCGAGCTGTCCGCCCGCGAGCTGGGCTTGCTCGAAGTGCTGCTGCAGCGCACAGGCCGCCTGGTCAGCAAAGACCAGCTGGTCGAGCGCCTGTGCGAGTGGGGCGAAGAGGTCAGCAACAACGCCATCGAGGTCTACATTCACCGGCTGCGCAAAAAAATAGAAAAAGGCCCCATCCGCATTGCCACCGTGCGAGGTCTGGGCTATTGCCTGGAAAAAATCCCCTGACGCTGGCCGCCCCCGCCCGCAACGCCATCACCGTGGCTGAGGCCCGTCCTTGAGAATCTTTCAACGCGAAAAACGCAGCCTCTTCGGTGAGATCCTGGACTGGATGCTCACCCCGCTGCTGCTGCTGTGGCCCATCAGCCTGGCCTTGACCTGGCTGGTGGCGCAAAACATTGCCGGCAAACCCTTTGACCGGGCACTCGAATACAACGTGCAGGCTCTGGCCAAACTGGTCACGGTGCGCGAAGGCCGGGTGGGTTTTTCTCTGCCTGCGCCGGCCCGCGAAATTTTGCGCGCCGACGAAAGCGACCTGCTGTACTACCAGGTGCGCAAAGTCAGCGGCGAGCTGTTGGGCGGCGAGTTTGACCTGCCGCTGCCTGCCAACGCCGAGCTCTCGCTGGACGGCGAGGTGCGGCTGCGCGAAGACGTGATGCAAGGCCAAGACGTGCGCGTGGCCTACACCTGGGTGGCGGTGGACACGCCGCGCACCGAGGTGCTGCTGATCCAAGTGGCCGAGACGCTGGAAAAGCGCAAAACCTTGGCCACCGAAATCGTCAAGGGCGTGATGGTGCCGCAGTTCGTCACACTGCCCCTGGCCGTGCTGCTGGTGTGGCTGGCGCTGGTGCGCGGCATCCGGCCGCTGGAGCTGCTCGAGCGCCGCATACGCGCACGCAAGGCCGACGACATGAGCCCGCTCGATGAAAGCACGGTGCCCGAGGAGGTGGCGCCCTTGGTCTCGTCCATCAACGACCTGCTCCAGCGCCTGAAGGTCTCGCTGAGCACGCAAAAGCGTTTCTTGGCCGATGCCGCTCACCAGCTCAAAACCCCGCTGGCCGGGCTGCGCATGCAGGCCGATCTGGCCCAGCGAGAGACCGATGCCGATGAGCTGAAAAAGTCGCTCAAACAAATTGGCCGCGCCAGCGTGCGCGCCACCCACACGGTCAACCAACTGCTGGCGCTGGCCCGCGCCGAAACGGCTGGCCGCAGCCTGGCCAAGCAGCGCGTGGACCTGGTCAATGTGATCGCCGAAGCCATTCAAGAGTCGCTGCCACGGGCCCTGGACAAACACATTGACCTGGGCTACGAGGGCCCTGCGGCGGGCGAGGCACCCAGCCAGCTCGACGCCAACAGCACCTTGCTCAAGGAGATGGTGCGCAACCTGATCGACAACGCCATCAACTACACGCCCGAGCACGGCCAGGTGACCGCACGCTTGCTGGCCGACCGCTTCAGCGGCGTGCTCATGCTGATGGTGGAAGACACCGGCCCGGGCATCGCCGAGGCCGAACGCGCGCTGGTGTTCCAGCCTTTTTACCGCACCCTGGGCACCAATGTAGACGGCTCAGGCCTGGGCCTGGCCATCGTGGCCGAGATTGCACAACAGCACGGCGCCACCGTGGAGATTGAAAGCTGTGGCCGCCCCGGCCCATTGCCGGGCGCGCGCTTGACCGTGCGCTTTGCGGGGCGCGGCTACAGCGTTTGAAGGGGCATGGCCTGGCGCCATCCATCGCCGGCAGGCCGGCTCCTACAAAGAACTCCCGGGCGCGTGGATCACCCCAGGTGCTTGCCCACAATACCCGCCAGCTCGAACATGGTCACCTGAGGCTTGCCAAACACCGCCAGCAGCTTGGCGTCGGCGTTGATGGCGCGTTTGTTGGCCGCGTCTTGCAGGCCCTGGGCCTTGATGTAGTCCCACAGCTTTTTAATGACCTGGGTGCGCGCCACCGGCTCGTGGCCAATGACGGCGGCCAGCGCGGCGCTGGGCTGCAAGCTGGAGGCGGCGGTGGTTTTGCGCGGGACTTTGGCGGCAGCGGACTTGGCGGGGGCTTTTTTGGCCGCAACGCTCTTGCTGGCTGCGCTCTTGGTCGGCGCCTTGACCGCCACTTTCTTGCCAAACGGTGTTCTTACGGTGGCCGGTCCGGCGGCTGCGGTTTTGCGGGGCGGGAACTTGGACGGTGCAAACTCAAAGTTCACCTTGCCGGCCTCGGCGTCCCAAGCCAGCATGGCCTTGAAAGCGCGCCTGGTGCGGGTGGAGACAAATTTGTCGAGCAAATCGGTTTTGCCGGTGGCCAGCAGCTTGTGCATTTGCGCGCGCTCCACCGGCTGCTGCAAGATCACTTGGCCGGTTTTGAAGTCGCAGCTGGGCGTGGGCTGGGCCGCCGTGGGCACAGACTTGACGCACACATAGTTTTTACCGTGCTCGTTGACCGGTGCGCCGCACTTGGGACAAGGGCCCAAGGACTCGCCGCCTTCAAAGCTCACAATCTCGCCGCTCTCGGCCGCATCCTCATTGCCAAAGTCGAATTCGAGCTTGTAGTTCTTGCTGTCTTCGTCCCACTTGAGCGTCATCTCGGCGGTGAAAGGCCAGCCAGCCTTGGAGCGAAAGCCTTCGAGCGGGCCGATTTTGCGATCGCGCATGAACTGCTCGACCTCGGCCACCTCGAAGGTGCGGCCGGCCGGCGTTTTGCCAAAGGAAAAGCCGCAGCCATCCGTCTCGCCCGTGCTGCCTGTGCAGGTGTAGCGGCGGTAGTTCTCGCGCATCACGCCGCCGCAGTTGGGGCACTTGGCTTGGAGCGTGGCGTAGTCGCCGGGGATGGTGTCTTTGTCGTAGCCCTTGGCCTTGGCCACCAGCTTTTCGGTCATGGCGTTGATCTCGCCCATGAACTGCTCGCGGCTGAGCTGGCCTTTTTCCATCAGCGCGAGCTTGTGTTCCCACTCGCCGGTGAGGTCGGCGCGCGAGAGCTCTTCAGCGCCCAGGCCGCGCAGCAGCGTCATCAGCTGAAAGGCCTTGGCCGTGGGGATGAGCTCGCGGCCTTCGCGCAACATGTACTTTTCGTTGATCAGGCCCTCTATGGTGGCCGCGCGCGTGGCCGGGGTGCCCAGGCCTTTTTCCTGCATGGCTTCGCGCAGCTCGTCGTCTTCAATGGTTTTGCCTGCCCCTTCCATGGCGCCCAGCAGCGTGGCCTCGGTGTAGCGGGCCGGTGGGCGGGTCTTCAGGCCCCGGGCCTCGGCGCTGTCGGTGCGCACTTTCTCGCCGGCTTGCACAGCCACCAGCGGCTGGCCTTTGTCGCCTTCTTTGGCCTCGGCCACCTCGCCGGCGGCTTCTTTGCCGTAAATGGCCAGCCAGCCGGGCTTGACCAGCACCTTGCCCTCGGTCTTGAAGTGGTGCTGCTCCACCTGAGAAATGCGCGTGGTCACCAGGTACTCGGCGCTGGGGAAAAACACCGACAAAAAGCGCCTCACCACCAGGTCGTAGAGCTTTTGTTCGGCATCTGACAAGCCGCTGGGCGCCTGTGTGGTGGGGATGATGGCAAAGTGGTCCGAGACCTTGCTGTTGTCAAACACCCGCTTGGTGGGCTTGAGGTAGTGGTTGTTGAGCGCGGTCAGCGCGTGCGGGGCCAGGTGGCGCATGCCCGAGTCGGCCAGCATCTCAAAGGTTTGCTTGACCACCGGCACATAGTCTTCAGGCAGGTGGCGCGAATCGGTACGCGGGTAGGTCAGGGCCTTGTGGCGCTCGTACAGGCTTTGCGCCAAGGCCAGCGTGGTTTTGGCCGAAAAGCCAAACTTGCTGTTGGCTTCCCGCTGCAGCGAGGTCAAGTCGAACAAGCTGCCCG
>CANHKH010000152.1 GCA_947460165.1 Comamonadaceae bacterium | reverse complement strand
AGCTCCTGTGCCTTGCTCCTGAGCGCTTGCGGTGGTGGTGGCAGCAACTCAGCGGCCTCTGACCGCCCCATGACAGCGGCGGCGGAGCTGCAAGTTCAAACCGTTTCAACTGCCACGGAGTCATCCACCACCCCTTCAGCCGTGGCCGCCGCTGCGGTGGACCTGACTGACGCGATTGCCATCCTCAAAATGATTGTGGGGCTGGAGGTCAACTCTGGCGGCGCAGCTTTGACCGCCTACCAGGCCTATGCCGCCGACGTGGACGGCAATGGCGCGGTGGAGTTGACAGACGCGATCAAGGTGCTCAAGCGCATTGTGGGTTTGGAGACGGCCACCGCCAATTGGATGTTTTTCAACGGCGCCCCCACGGTGCCCGACAAACTCAACCCCGGCCTGCCAGCAAGTGTGAGTGCGGCGGTCAGCAATTCCACCAATGTGAGCATGACGGCCGTGCTGCGGGGTGATGTGGTCAGCAGCAGCGCCTACACCTATTCATGGGCCTTGACGTCGGTGCCCTCGGGCAGCAGCGCCACACTGGCCAGCGCCACAGCCGCCAGCCCCAGTTTCAAAGCCGATGTGGCAGGCGCCTATGTCGCCACCATGACCATCACCGATGGCAGCAACAACGTGTCCACCTCCTCGGTCACGCTGACGGCGACGGGCACCACCACGCCCACCGAGCCCACCCCCACGGCCCCTTTGTCTCCGACCCTTGTCAGCGTGTCCTCGGGCAGCAACGCAGCCAGCGTGAACTTCACCGCAGCCAGCACGGGCACCGCCGCCACCAGCTTCAGCGCCACTTGCACCCCCACCAACGGCACCGCCGTCTCCGCAAATGGCACCGTCAGCCCCATTTCGGTCACGGGTTTGCTCACCGGGACCAGCTATTTGTGTTCGGTCAAAGCGGTCAATGCGGTGGGGTCCAGCGCTGCGTCAACGGCCATGTCGGTGACCACGGCTGAGCTGTCTTATGCCACGCCCGCCAACTTCGCCACGGCCATGACGCGCAGTTTTTCGGGCAACTTGGTGGCGGCCAGCAGCTTGGCCAGCCGGTCGCGCTACATGATCTCTGACGCCAGCAGCGCCAGCAGCCAGGCCAATTACCTGTCCATGGGCGCCACTTACAGCGCCAGCGCAGGCTATGCGGCAGAGTCGGCCACCTTGCCCACGTCGACCACCTACGCAGATTACCTGTCCAAGTTGTTTTTGGTGGTGGCCCAAGGCAGCACGGGCTTTTACAGGATCGACTCGCATTTGCACCCGAACAACTCGCTGGATGTAGACACCACCGATGGCCTGAAATTGAAGTTCCGCAACAATTTTGGCAAAGCCACATCGCTCTATGGCTACCTGACTTTTTCCTACAACTCCAGCACCAAGTTGTTGCAAGCCAAAAAGCGCTACACCTACAGCTACACCACAGCCAGCGGCACCACGGGCGGCAGCCTCTACACGCCAACTTGGACCGAAGAAACCAGCTTCAGCGCGGCCGATTACTACGTGAATTTCACAGGGGGCGTTTACAAATTGGTCCAATCAGTGTCCCAGGCCACCCCGCTGTATGTGTACAACTCGCCCATCGATTTGGGCGTTCCCAGCTTCATGAATCCGAAAAGCGTGGCTTTCGTCACCAACGAGCCTGCCCCCTTCATGTCCAAGGTGACCGTCGCTTCAACAGAGGGCATCTCCGGGTCCATTTACCGGTCTGTCAACACCACCTACAGAAGTCAGGTGGCCACGGCCGGACCCGACGCCAATACCAAGTTGGCCGCTGACACCATGTTGGCGACCATCAAAACCACGGTGGAAGCCAATGGCGGCAAATTGCGCTATGCGCCTGCGGTGTACACGGCTTACCGCGATGCGGCCTTGGCCACCAAGTTGGTCAGCGACTCCATCTCCGACGGCACACCGGGGCAAAACCTGGTGCCCTATGTTTATTTCACCAACGAAAAAGACACCACCACCAATATTTACCACCCCTTTATGGTGGTGGTCACTTACGGCAATCAAGCCTCACCCAACGGGCTGGTGGATGTGGCTCACCCACCCGGCTACGGCACGGGGTCCTACCCCACCTCCAAAGTCACGCGTTTTTCCAACCTGGAAAACTACGTCCTGATGATTCCCATGCGCGATTACGGCCAGGTCAGTGCGGTGATGGACAACTCATCCGTCATCACCAAAAACCTGTGGACAGCGCGCACGGTTTCCACCTTGGCTGCCAATGTGTACACCTACGCGGACGAGGCCGACAACGGTATTTTGATTGATGGCTCGGTCATGTTCCCGGCCTACAACAACACCTTGGTGCCCTCCCATTTGACCGGTGAGTTGTCAGCCAGTGGCTGCCATGTGGGGCAGGGCGGGGGCGGACCGCACTGCCACGCTGATGGCTACCAGCCGGGCTTTGGGCTGGCGCTGTACAACGACCTTGACTACGTGAACAAATCTCACCCGCCCTTGATTGGTTTTGGCTACGACGGCATCGCCTTGTTTGGCAAATACCGGGGGGCCACCGACGCAAGCCTGCTGGGTTACACCACCAGCTTGGATGAGTTTGGAGCGCACAACCACGACGGCATTGGCTACCACTACCACGCGCACACCGTGACTGACCACACGCCAGTGGGGCAAACGGCGGGGTCCACCTATCCAACCATCATGTATGTGCTGATGAAAGGCGCCTACATTGGCAAGGTCACCACGGTTCCCTACTTCAGGGCCAAAACCGCTTTCAATAACAACAAATACATGGGCGGAACGGTTCCGTAAATGGGCTGCGGTGCGTTAACTCGCATCCTTTCAAAATGTCTGCACATGGCGCGAGTGGGTTGATCAAGGCTTTTCAATGACGGTCACCCCGAGGCCATGGCGTCCATGGCTGCTCGTTTTGCTCTTGGCCTGCCCGCCATGGGCTCTGGCAGCGGATGTGCATTACAACCAAATGCACATTCAACGCGAGGGCGCAAATAAATTTGCTTTTTCCCTGAGCTTGAACCTCACCCACCTCTTGCACCAGGTCTTGGCGCCTCAGTCGTCGCTGGCTGATTTTTTAAAGACCTATTCAGACGCACCCGACAAAGTGCTGCAAAACGCCCTGGCCAAGGCCGGCAGCGAGTTGGGCCAAAAGTCTTTCCTGGTGCTGCCCACAGGGGCGAAAGTAGGGATTCGCGATTGGCAGTTTCCCCCTCTTGCAGCGCTGCGCGAATCCCTCAAGGCCCATGCTTTTTTGCTGGAGATACCGTCCACCACCCCGGCTCATGTGCCCCCCATGCTCGTGCAGGCACAAGGGCACAGCAAAACCCCTGTGGGCCGCGCGCAATTGCAAGTGCACAAAGTGCTGCACCCGCTGTGGGTGGTGCAGCCGCATGATCAGTTGTGGCTCACCGAGCAGATTCCTCTTGCCATTGTGAATTTTGAATGAACGCTGGGTTCCACATGTTGGGTGCGTGGGGGCGACCCAAGCCAAGCAAGCGCCAGGCTCTGGCGTGGGCGGCGCTGCTGCTGGGCTTGTGGATGTGGGCGGGCCAGGCTGGGGCGCATTTGATGCCGGCACAGCAAGGCAGCTTGCATGTGCAAGGCTCCACGGTGCTGGCCATGGTGGCGCTGCCCGTGTCTGCCCTCAGCCAAGTGGACGACGACGGCGACGGCCGTTTGTCTGACATCGAAGTGCAAGCCCACTTGGACAGCATCAAAAACCAGGTGAAAGCGCGGTTTCGGCTGTTCAAGGGCGACACGCCTGGGCGCGTGGAGCAATTGCAAGTCCTGGCCGAGGAAGATGAAAGAACACCCCCCCTGGCAAGCGGGCCCACGGCCTTGGCCCCAAGCGCCGGGGCGGCTTATTTTTTGATGCTGATGAAAGTCAGTTTTGCCGGCGCGCCCGAGCCACTGCGCTTAGAGACAGATCTGTTTGGCAGCGCCGCACGCGAGCGCCAACTCACGCTCAAGATCACCCGGGGTGAGGACACCGAGGCCGTGGTGCTGACACCCTGGCGCAACACCCACCAGTTGTTCCGCTCACCTCTGAAGGTCTTGCAGGACTACACGCTGGTGGGCATGGAGCACATTGTGTGGGGCTGGGACCATTTGACCTTTTTGCTCACGGTGCTCGTGGCGGCCTCCGGCTGGGGCTATTGGTGGCGTGTGCTCACTGGGTTCACGGTGGCGCACAGCATCACCTTGACCGCCAGCTTGCTCGGATTTTTGCAAGCGCCCACCGCCTGGGTGGAGCCCTTGATTGCGGCCAGCATTGTGCTGATGGCCGGGCTCAACTTGGTGCAGCTCAGCGCGGTGCTGGGCCAGCGCTTGCTGCTGGTGTTTGCGTGCGGCTTGTTGCACGGCATGGGCTTTGCCTCGGCCATTTCAGACTTGGGCTTGCATGGCGCCTACCAATGGACCAGCATTTTGGGCTTCAATGTGGGCATTGAGTTGGGGCAAATCTTGATCTTGCTGGTGTTCTTGGCGCTCTCCAAGGGACTGGGCTCTGTGGCTTGGGCCCAGGCTGTGCACCAGCGCATGGGCCGGTTCACGCTGGAGCGCTGGGTCTCAGCCCTGGCCTTGGCGGTGGGCGTGTTTTGGCTGGTGGAGCGCTTGTGGGAGTGAGGCGGCACGTCCTCCCATGCTGCCAGGCCGCTAGGACGCAGCGCCGCCTTGGTGCTCAAGCTCAGTCGATCTTGGCGCCCGAGGCTTTGACCACGGCGGCCATGCGCACGTAGTCGGCGGCCAGCAGCTTGCCAAAGTCGGGGTTGGACAGGGCACGCGGCTCAATGCCTTGCTTGTCCAGGCGCTCCAAAATGACCGGGTCTTTGAGCAGCTTGGCCATGGCCGCGTTGATGCGGTTGGCCTCGGCCACCGGTGTGGCGGCGGGGCCGAGCAGGCCAAACCAGGAGTCAAATTCATAGCCGGGCAGGCCGCTTTCGGCAATGCTGGGCAGCTCGGGCAGGTACTTGCTGCGCTTGAGCGAGGTCACGCCCAAGAGGCGGATGCGGCTGTCTTTGGTGAAAGCCAGGGCGCCAATGCTGGCGGCAATCACGGCTTGGGCACGGCCGGAAATCACCTCGTTGATGGCTTCGCCCGTGGCCTTGAGCGGGATGTGCACCACGTCAATGCCAGCCAAGCCGTTGAAATAGGCCATGGACAAATGCGTGGCGCTGCCCACGCCGGCGGTGGCGTAGTTCATCTTGCCGGGGTTGGCCTTGGCGTGGCGAATGTACTCTGCCACGTTCTTGGCCGGCACATCGGGGTGCACCATCAGCACATAGCTGGCGCTGCCCACATGGGCCAGGGGCGCAAAGTCTTTTTGCGGGTCGTAAGCCAGCTTGGTGTAGAGCGAACCGGCAATGTTGTGGCTGGCCGCCGACATGACCATCACCGTGCCGTCGGCCTCGGCTCTGGCCACAAAGCCGGTGCCCACCGTGCCGCCTGCACCGGCGCGGTTTTCAACAATCACGGTCTGGCCGAGGGCTGCGCCCAGCTCCACCGACATGGAGCGCGCCAAAATGTCCTGCACCCCGCCGGCGGCAAAGGGCACGACCACGCGCACTGTCTTGGTGGATTGGGCCTGTGCCATGCCAAAGGCCGACAGCAAAGCCGTGCCAAAACTCGAAGCCAAGAGCTTGCGTCGCTGCATCATGGTGCGATGTCCTAAAGTAAGAAGTTAAGTAAGAAAAAATCAGTTGACGCACAGCCGGTCCGCCAGGCGGCGCATGAAGCGCTCGCACCAAGCGAGCTGCTCCAGCGTGACCCATTCGTTGGGCTGGTGCGCTTGTGCAATGTGGCCGGGTCCGCAGACGATGGTGGGCACACCGGCCTGGGCAAAGAGAGCCGCTTCTGTGCCAAACGACACTTTGCCCACGCCACTGGCGCTATCGAGCTGAGCGCAGTCAAAGCACAGCTGGGCAATCTCGCTGTCTGCCGCCGTGGCAAAGCCTGGCAACACCGACTTGAGCTCATGCGTGAAGCCCGTGCCCGGCGCCACTGCTTGCATGGCAGGCACCAGGCTGTCGGCAAACGCCTTGGCGCTGGCGAACAGGGCTTCGGGCGTGTTCAGGTGGTGGTGGCGAATTTCCCAGGTCACCTCACACTGGCGAGGAATGATGTTGAGCGCCGTGCCGCCGGCAATCACGCCGGTGTGCACGGTGGTGTGCGGCACGTCATACATGGGGTCAAACGGGCCGTTCGCGACCAACTCGCGGTGCAAGCTCTTGAGGTGGGCCACAAACTCGCAAGCGATTTCTACAGCGTTCACGCCCTGGGGCGTGAGGGAGGAGTGGGCCTCAAAACCGTGCACCGTGGTCTTGTAAGCATGCTTGCCTTTGTGTGCAATCACCACCTGCATGCCCGTGGGCTCGCCCACGATGCAGCCTGCGGGCTTGTAGCCTTGGGCTTGCATGTCGGCAATCAGGCGGCGCACGCCAATGCAGCCGACTTCTTCGTCGTAGCTGAAGGCCAGGTGCACCGGCCGCTTGAGCTGGCGCCTGAGCAACTCGGGCACCATCATCAAGACCGTGGCGCCGTAACTCTTCATGTCGGTCACACCCCGGCCAAACATCTTGTCGCCCTGAATGCTCACCTGGAAGGGGTCGGTGTCCCAAGGCTGGCCGTCCACCGGCACCACGTCGGTGTGGCCAGACAGCACGATGCCGCCTGTCTTGGTTTGGCCGTCATGCGCGGGCAGTGTGGCCCACAAATTGGCTTTTTTGCCACTGTCGTCATAGGTGCGGCTGCAGGTGATGCCCAGGCCGTTCAGGTAAGCCTCGGTCCAGTCCAGCAAAGCCAGGTTGCTGTCTCGCGAGACAGTGGCAAATGACACCCATTTTTCAATGAAGGGCAAAGCGGCCAGGCTGGGGGTCAAGGTCGAAATAGAGGCGGGGGCATTCATGGCGAGCTCCTGAAAAGCGGGCTGAGTCAGCACAGCCTTTGATGATAGCCGGGGCTGTGCGGGCCTGATTCTTGGCGCAAGGGCTGGCTGGCTGCGCAAAGCATGCGGCCGGGCCTTGATGCAGCGCAAACTCTTTTCAAAACCTGGACTTAAGCTGCATCACCCCTTGTCTCAAGCGCGCCAGCGCAGGCCAAACCATGACCATTCGCCACCTTGACCTGCTTTTTGGCCCTTCCAGCGTGGCCCTGCTGGGGGCCTCAGACCGGCCAGGCAGCCTGGGCGCGGTGGTGCTGGGCAAGCTCAGGCAGGCGGGTTTTACAGGGCCTATTTGGGCCGTCAACCCCAAGCACAGCCAGGTGCAGGGCCAGCCTGCTTGGCCGCATGTGGCGGCACTGCCAGGCGTGCCGGACTTGGCCGTCATCTGCACGCCCGCGCACACGGTGCCAGGCTTGATGGACGAGCTTGGCCGGTGTGGCACGCGGGCGGCCATTGTGATCAGCGCTGGGCTCAAGCAAACACAAGCCGGCAACCCCCAGGGTCGCACGCTGGAGCAAGCCATGCTGGACGCGGCCAAGCCTTATGTGCTGCGCATCTTGGGGCCCAACTGCATAGGGGCCTTGGTGCCCGGTGTGGGGCTGAACGCCAGCTTTGCGCCATCGCCGGGGCTCAAGGGCACGCTGGCCTTTGTCACGCAATCGGGCGCGCTGGCCACCGCCATGCTGGACTGGGCCAGCGAGCGGGGCATTGGTTTTTCGCACTTTGTCTCGCTGGGCGACAGCGCCGACATTGACTTTGGCGACATGCTGGACTACCTGGGCTCGGACCCGGGCACACGCGCGATCTTGCTCTACATCGAATCGGT
>CANHKH010000151.1 GCA_947460165.1 Comamonadaceae bacterium | reverse complement strand
AGGCCCCATCGGGACCGGTCACGGTTTCGGCGTTGGCGTTGCCCAACAGGTCCACCTCCAGCGCGCTGTTCAAGCAAAACATCGCGCTTTGCGCCGCAATCACCGCCAGGTCATGCGTGTAGCTGGGCTCGCGCATCACGATGCCTGCATGCCCATCGACCGCCGCATACAGCCGCGCACTGCCGCACACACAGCCGGTCACGGCCACGCCCGCATCGCGGCTCTTGCGGGAATGGTCGACCGCGCCCTTTTCGATCAGCCGCCACAGCCCGTCGGACAACATGCCGGTGTGCACCCCCAGATGCCGGTGTGAAGCCAGCTCTTCCAGCACCGCCGAAGGCAGTGTACCAATGCCCACTTGGAGGCAGGCGCCGTCAGGCACCAAGCCGGCGATCAAGCCGGCGATGCGCCGCTCGACCTCGCCCGGTTCGGCATCGCGCAACGGCCAGGGACCGTGGTCGGTCTGGAGCACCGCCACAGGCGCCAGCTCAGCCGGCCATTCGGAACCCGGCACACAAGGCACATGGGGACTGAGCTGGGCAAGCACGTGCCGGGCTTGCCGGGCCGCTGCCAACACCGGACCGTGCGAAGGGGCCATGAAGAGCCGGCCATCGCTGCCTTGGCCCAGCGACACCAGGGCCACGTCGCAATGCGCCAGGCCAGCCTGGTAGACCCGTTCCGAGCGGCTGTAGGCCAGCGGGCTGATGTCCACCGCACGCTCGCGGGCCAGCCCGCCGGCGCTGCCCATGCCGCCATAGGTGCTGAGCAAGCAGCCCACGGGCAAATCGGCGGCAGCGCGGGAAAAGGGCACACCCAGCATGAGGTGCAGCGGCTCTGGCAGGTCGGGACAGCTGGCCAAATCGGCCAGCAGCGCCACCGGCTCGGCCGACATGTGGGAGCACACCACCTGGTCGCCTGGCCGCAGCCAGCGCGGCCAGTCGATCTCAGCCACGCCAGGGCACCTGGCTGGCAAAGTGGCGGGCGATCTCCTCGCGCGTGGCCAGCCAGACCTGGCCTTGCCGGGCGCGCTCGGCGGCATGGGCCAGGAACTTTTCCAGCGCCCAGACGCGGCCGGGCCGGCCGATGATCCTCATGTGCAGGCCCAGCGACATCATGTTCACCTCGTGCTTGCCCTCGGCAATCATCCACTCGAGGTTGTCCATCGCGTACTTGAGCCACTGCTCCGGGGTATAGGCCGGTGCGGACCACATCTTCATGTCGTTGTTGTCCACCTGGTATGGCAGGATCACGATGGGCTTGCCATCAACGGCTTCCCAGCGCGGCTCGTCGTCGCCATAGTCGTCCATGTGATAGAGGAAGCCCTCTTCGCACAGCAAGCGGCGGGTATGGTCGGTCAGCAGGTAGCGCGAGAGCCAGCCCTGCGGCTTGCGGCCGGTGGTTTTCTCCAGCGAGGCCACCGCCTTGCGGATGTAGTCGCGCTCTTGCGTCTCGTCCATGTGGAACTGGTGCGCCCAGCGGTAGCCGTGCGAGGTGACCTCGTGGCCCTGGCGCAAAATCTCGCGTGCCAGTTCGGGGGCGCGCTCAAGCGCCAACGCACAGGCGGTGATGGTGGCGCGTATGCCGTATTGCTCGAAGAGGCGCATCACGCGGGGCCCGCCCCGGGTCAGGCCGTAGCGGTAATTGGACTCGTTGCCGTGGTTGCGCATGCTGCGCTTGAGCGCCAGGCCCATTTCATCGACCGGCTCGGGGTATTTATCGCCATCGAGGATGTTGGCCTCGGCGCCCTCTTCCACGTTGAGCACCACCGACAGGGCCAGGGGCGCACCGCCCGGCCATTCATAAGGTTTTTTTCCAATCTGGTAGTTCATGGCGTCCCCCGTCACTTGGCTCAGTTGTACGGACATATTATCATCCGCAACATCTATGAACCCACTTCGGCTCCATGCCAGCGGCGCTCTGACGCGCCTGCTGATCGACCATCCGCAAAGGCGAAACGCCTTCACCCGCCAGATGTGGCGCGACCTGCCCGCCCTGGTGCAGCAAGCCAGCGCTGATGCCCGCTGCCGCGTGCTGGTGCTGCAAAGCGCCACACCCGGCATGTTTGCCGCCGGCGCCGACATCAGCGAGTTCGAGGCGACCTACGCCACCGCCGAAGAAGCGACGCGCGCCAGCAGGGAGATCGAGGAGGCCGGTGCGGCCCTGGCGGCTTGCCCGCTGCCGGTGCTGGCACTGATAGACGGCCCCTGCGTGGGCGGCGGCCTGGCCCTGGCCCTGGCCTGCGACATGCGCCTGGCCAGCACCCGCTCGCGCTTTGGCATCACGGCCGCGCGTCTGGGCCTGTCCTACCCAGTGTCCGACATCGCCCGCCTGGTGCAGACCTGCGGCCTGGCCGCCGCGAGCGAACTGCTTTATGGCACGCAGCTGTGGACCGCGCAGCGCGCGCTGCAGACCGGCCTGGTCAACCAGGTGCACGAACTAGGCGCCCTGGATGCTGCCGCCGAGGACCTGCTGCAAGCCATCAGCGCGAGTTCGCTGGACGCCACCCGCGCGCTCAAGCGCGGCCTGCACGCGGTCGCCTCAGGTGACGCGCAAGCCCTGGCGCAGGCGCAGCAAACCTTTGTTCAGATGTTTGCCGGCCCCGACTTCATTGAAGGCCGCGACGCCTTCCTGCAAAAACGTTCAGCCCTTTTTCCATCACACCAGCCATGAGCCCCAGCTTTCACGACCCCATAGAGCGCATCCTGGACCTGATCGAGCAAACTCGCTTTGAAGACCTGCCGGCCGAGGCTGTGGAAGCCGCCACGGTGTTCTTTTTGGACACCGTGGGCGTGGCCTGTGCCGGTCGCATGGCGCCCAAGCTCGACGACCTGCTGAGCGCGGCCAGCCGCTGGGGCACTGGCGGCGACGCGGTGCTCTGGAACCAAAGCCGCCGAGTGCCAGCGCCGGTGGCGGCGCTTGTCAACGGTTACCAGTGCCATGCCCTGGAATACGACTGCGTCTACGAGCCCGGTGTGATCTTGCCGACCGCGCCGCTGTTTGCCGCACTGATGACCAAGGTTGACGAGCTCGTCGCGGCCGGCCGCTCGCCTTCAGGCCAAGATCTGCTGCGGGCCTTTGTGGTGGGCCTGGAAGTTTCTTGCACGCTGGCCGCAGCCACACGCCAAGCGATGTTTTTCTTTCGGCCGGCCACCACCGGGGTGTTCTCGGGTCTGGCGGCGCTGGCCTGCCTGGACCGGCTGCCGCGCGAGCAGCTGCGCCATGCCTTCGGCATTGCGTACTCGCAAGTCTGCGGCCCCATGCAGGCGCACGAAGAGGGCTCCATGATGCTGGCCATGCAAATGGGCTTTGCCGCGCGCAACGCGGTCCAAGCCCACGACATGGCCAAGGTGGGCTTGACTGCGCCTGTCGAAATCCTGGGCGGGCGCTTTGGCTTTTTCCGCAATTTCGAGGACGGCGGCGAGCTGCAGCAGGCGCTGGCGCAAATGACGCAGCCCTGGAAAGTCACGCAGCTGTCGCACAAGCCCTTTCCCAGCGGCCGCGTGACACACGGCGTGATCCATGCCCTGCACCAGCTGCGCCAAGAGCTGGGCCTGAGCCCCGAGCAGGCGCTGGAGCAGGTCAGCGCCATCCATGTGGACCTGCCGCCCTTGGGCTTTCGCCTGGTGGGCCGGCCCATGGTCCACCAACCGGCCCCCAATTACGCCCGGCTGAGCATTGCCTATGTGGCGGCGGCCGAGCTGGTGTTCGGCCGGGTTGACCCGACCAGTTTCACACCGGAATGCCTGCATGATCCACGCGTTGAAGCCCTGGGCCTGCGCGTGCACACGGCTGAAAAGCCGCACCCCAACCCCAACGCCTTTTACCCGCAGACCCTGAAGCTGGCGCTGAGCGACGGCCGCAGCTTTGAAAAACAGATTCCGCACGCCTGGGGCCATCCGCTGATGCCCTTGAGCCCTCTGGAGCGCGAAGACAAGTTTCGCCTGTGCTGGCGCCTGACGCGACAGTCTGGTCCAGCCATGGAAGAGGCGATCGCCTGGCTCAAACAGCTGCCCGCGCAGACCGAGCTGGCGCCGCTGGTGCAGCTGTTGGCCGGCTGAGGTTCAGTCCAAGCTCAAGCGCCAGGGCCCAGGCGCACGGGCGCCGAGCCCAAGCGGATGCCGGCCACCAGCAAAGCCAGGCCGATGGCGTGCCACAGGCTCAAAGGCTCGCCCAGGGTCAGCGCAGAGGACAGCATGCCAAACACCGCCAGCCAGTACAGGTGAGGACTGGCCTGGCTCTGGCCGATTTTGCCGATGACGTGGTACCAGCCCACATTGGGCAGCGCCGTGCCCAGGATTCCTGCGTACAACGCGCAGGCCCAAACCCAGTCCAGCGAAAACGCCGCCTGCGTGCGCGACCAGCCGCCCAGCAAGAGCGCGTTGACCAGCAGCATCAGGCTGCCCAACACATAAACCGCCCAACCTATCACCAACACATCGAGGTCGCGGGTCAGGCGCTGGATCATCAAGCCGCCGCCTATGAACAAGACCTGTCCCAGAAAAATCAAGAGCTCGCCTTGTCCGGGCCATGCCACTTCGGCCTGAGGCGCCATGAACACGGCCAAGGACACGCCGGCCAGGCCCAAGACCACCCCGGCAGCACGCGTGGCGCTGACCTTTTCTCTGAAGACCCAGGCCCCGGCCAGCACGGCCAACAAAGGGTTGACGGCCATCACCAAAGAGGCCGTGGTGCCGGCCGACAAGCGCATGCCCATGACGAACAGCCACTGGTTCAGGTAGATCAGCAGCACCGCGCTGGCGGCCAGCCATAACCACTGGCGGCGTTCAAACCGGGGCAAGCGCCGGTCGCGCAGCAGCAGCACCAGCGTGAGGGTGAATGCGGCAGAACCCATGCGCACCACCGCGACCCAGACCACGTCCATGACCTCGGTCATGGCTTTGACAATGGGCACATTCAGGCCCCAGGCCAGCATCACGCTCAAAAGCAGCGCGGCCATCCCCGGTGAGATGCCCGCACCGCTGGCTGCACTCACTTGGCGGCGGTGGCGGTCAGCCCCACAATCTTGCCCACCGAGTCATTCCAGGCCGTGACACAGGCCGCGCCGCAGCGGCCAGCCCAACGCGGCAGCACCTGCTCAACGAGGGCTTTCTTGCGCAGCTCCAGGTCGGCAGCCGAGGGGCGCACCAACACCATGTTGCCGGCCGGCCCTTCAGAGCAGGCGCCGCCGGTGTTGCAAGAAATCCCCAATTCGTTCTCGCGCACGTTCTGCTCGAACACCGCCTGCTCTTGTTTGACAAACTCGGCTTCTATGGTTTTTTGCGTGGCCGCGTCCAGCTTGCGCCAGGTCGTCATGTTCATGGCCGACATGCCGGCGCCAAAGTTGATGGGCAGCGCGTACAGGTATTTGGCGCCGTCGTACCACTTGGCCTTGTAGCCTCCCAGGGTGCCGGTGATGGCGCAGTCGATGACGCCGTTTTGCAAGGACTGCTGCACCTCGCCAAACGCCATGTTCACCCCCGAGGCACCGAAGAAGCTCACAAAATCGGCTTGCGAGGCGCCGGAAGTGCGGATCTTGCGGCCCTTGATGTCGGACAAGCCCTTGATCTCGTTGCGGCAGAACATCACCTGCGCCTGGAAGGAGAACATGCCCAGGGTCTTGACCTTGAGCTGCTGCTCGTAATAGCGCTCGAGCTGTGGCCGGAAGGCCTGCGTGACCTTGCGGAAGGTCTCGATGTCGGGTGAGACGCCGGCCAGGTCGGTGGCATCGTTGATGGCGTTGTCGCCGGCCACAAAACCCAGCTGCGAGGTGCCCACGTCGAACACGCCCTGACCGAGCATGCGGAACACTTCGGGCCCCTTCAGGCCCATTTCGTTCCAAGGCTTGATGGCCGCCGTGATGCGCCCGCCCGTGGCTGCGGGAATGCGCTTGGACCAAAAAGGCTCTTCAAGCTCCTTGTACTGGGTGGTGATGCCCAAGTTGCCCACCACCTGCAAGCTGAGCTTGCTTTGGGCGCTGGCCGCCGTGGCCAGCAGGCCCAGGCCAAGGGCCACCGCAGTGGCCAGGATCTTCTTGCTGTCATTCATGGGAAATCTCCAAGGGTTGATGGGGTGCATGCGTTATGCACGGGCAGAAAAAACCGAAGGCAGCCACAGCGCGATGGACGGAAACGCGACCAGCAGCAAGATCATCAAAAACATCAGACCCACAAAGGGAAGCGAGCCTATCACCACGTCCCGAAAAGCCCCACCCTTGCGCACCGACTGCACCACGAACAGGTTCATGCCTATGGGCGGCGTGATCAAGGCGGTCTCGATGAGAATCACAAAGACCACGCCAAACCAAATGGGACTGAAGCCCAGGTTCTGGATGATGGGCACCACGATGGGCGTGGTCGCCACCATCAGCGTGAGCGACTCCACAAAGCAACCGAGAACGATATACAGCAGCACAATGCACAGCAAGATGGTGTTGGGCGACCACTGCAACTGCCCCACCCATTTGACGGCCGCATCGGTCAAGCCCAGGGTAGAGAGCACAAAGTTCAGAAAAAAGGCGGCGATCACGATGATCATCACCATGGCCGTGGTGCGCACCGTGCTCTCAAAAGACAGCATCAGCATGTCTATGCTCAGGCGCCTGCGCACCACCACCAAGCCCAGCGCGCCGACCACGCCCAGGGCCGACGCCTCGGTGGCGGTGGCCAGGCCCGCGTAGATGGAACCGACCACCAGCATGAACAGCATCAAAGGCGGCATCAGGTGCACCAGAGCGCGAAAGCGCTCACCCCAGGGCGCCGGCTCGCGCTTGGGGCCCAAGCTGGGATTGATCTTGCAGGCGATGTAGACGTAGATGGAGAAAATCAGCGCCAGCATCACGCCGGGGATGGTGGCGGCCAGGTAGAGCTCAGAGACCGAGGTTTCGGACATGGCGCCATACAGCACCATGTTGATGCTGGGCGGGATCAAAATACCCAGCGTGCCCCCCGCAGCAATGGTGCCCAGGAACAGCGGCGCCTTGTAGCCATAACGCTCCATGTTCGGGATGGAGATGGTGCCTATGGTGGCTGCGGTGGCAATGCTAGAGCCCGAGGTGGCGGCAAACACCGCCGAGGCCGCCACGTTGGTGTGCATCAAGCCGCCGGGGATGTGGCCCACCCAGCGGTCCAAGGCGGTGTACATGTTGTCGGTGACCCCGGAGCGCAGCAGCAACTCGCCCATGAGGATGAACATGGGCACAGCCACCAAGATGAAGTCTGCGCTCGAGCTCCAGGCCATCTCGCCCAAGGCCCGCTGCAGGGGAAAGGTCGAAAACACCTGCGCCAGCGTGGTACCCAGCACCCCCAGCACGGCAGCCACGAACACGCTGCCGCCTGCAAGCACCAGCAACAACAAAACAGTGGTGAGCATCATGGCGAGGATTTCCTGGACACGTTGGCTTCGATTTCCTCTTCCAGCGAGGCCACGCCCAACTTCTTGTGGGCTTGCTCAGGCTGGCCGCGCAGGCACAGGCGCAGGCCGAGCAAGGCATAGAGCACTGAGAGCAAGGCAAACCAGGCCAGCCCGATCAGCCAAATGCCTTGCGGAATGACCAGGGGCAAGGACAAAGAAGAGTTGGAGCGCGCGCCGCTTTGGTAGTTGCCCAGCACCAGTTGCGCACTCCAGTAGAGCAGCGTCAGCGCACAGACCGACAGCACCACATAGGCGAACAGGTCCACCCAGCCGCGCCGCCGCGCAGGCAGCAACATGTACAGCACCTCAATGCGTATGTGGGCGCGGCTGACCAGCGCGTACGACAGGCCCAGCGCGGTGGCGATGGCAAAGGCGTAGGTGGACAGCT
>CANHKH010000150.1 GCA_947460165.1 Comamonadaceae bacterium | reverse complement strand
TTTCCCAGGCCCATTTGTACTTGAAGGGCACCAGTTGGTTGACGTCGGTCTGACCATTGATGATGCGCTTGTCGGCCGCTTTGATGCGTTTGCCGCCACCTGTGGTGAGGGCTTGGGCCGCAGGTGCCGACGGCGTGAGGGGCACCAAAGCCGCATCGTTGAGCATGCGTGTGGGCATGTCAGCAAAAGAAGGAGGCTGAACTTCACGGAGGCTGGATGCGCCGCCTAAATTTTGCACAGAGGGTTTGACTTCTTCGTCCCAGGACAACATATAGATTTCTCGAATTAAAGGATTATGAAAGCCGACAGAAAAAATGAAAAGACTTCGTTCTGTCTGTGCTCCAGAGTTGTTGTGCAATTGCATCGAAGCATGCACGTTGAGGTGCATGCGCCGCACGGCTGGCAAGGTGTGGAGCTGCATCACCCACACCCGACAAAGAACTCCTTGGTTTTATTGGCAGGCTTCGCAGCCAGGGTCATCGATGGCGCAGAACTTGATGTCGGTGGCGGGTGCGGCATTCAGCTGTGCCTGGGCTGCAGCAGCTGCAGCTTGCAGTGCACTCGGTGCAGGCGCGCTCAGCGTGGCGCTGCTGCCAGGTCCCATGGCCGAGACTGAGTTGAGCTTGCCCGCTTGCACGGTGGATTTCTCAACATGGGTGGCCGACATGGTGCGCAGGTAGTAGGTGGTCTTCAGACCGCGCAGCCAAGCCAGCTTGTAGGTGTCGTCCAGTTTTTTACCGGAAGCGCCTGCCATGTAGATGTTGAGCGACTGGGCCTGATCGATCCACTTTTGACGGCGTGAGGCAGCTTCCACAATCCACTGCGGCTCGACCTCAAAGGCCGTGGCATACAGCGCTTTGATCTCTTGCGGCACGCGGTCAATGGGGCGCAGCGAGCCGTCAAAGTGTTTGAGGTCCACCACCATCACTTCGTCCCACAGGCCCAGGCGCTTCAAGTCGCGCACCAAGTAGCTGTTGATCACGGTGAACTCACCCGACAGGTTGGACTTGACCGAGAGGTTGCCAAAGCAAGGCTCGATGCAGGCGTCCACGCCGATGATGTTGGAGATGGTGGCGGTGGGCGCAATGGCCACGCAGTTGGAGTTGCGCATGCCGTCTTGGGCGATCTTGTTGCGCAGGGCGTCCCAGTCCAGGGTGGCGCTGCGGTCGACTTCGAGGTAGCCGCCGCGCGATTTGGCCAACATGTCCAGGGTGTCCAGCGGCAAGATGCCTCGGTCCCACAGCGAGCCCTTGTAGCTGGAGTACTTGCCGCGCTCTTTGGCCAACTCGGTAGACGCCCAGTAGGCGTAGTAGCAAATGGCCTCCATGGACTGGTCGGCGAACTCCACGGCCTGCTGGCTGGAGTAAGGAATGCGCATCTCGTAGAGGCTGTCCTGGAAAGCCATCAGACCCAGGCCCACTGGGCGGTGGCGCAGGTTGGAGTCGCGTGCTTTTTTGACCGCGTAGTAGTTGATGTCGATCACGTTGTCCAGCATGCGCATGGCCGTGCAAACGGTTTTCTTGAGCTTGTCGTGGTCCAGCTCCTTGCCGTTCGCGCCGTCCTTCAAGTGCTGCACCAAATTGACCGAGCCCAAGTTGCAGACAGCGGTTTCGCTGTCGCTGGTGTTGAGCGTGATCTCGGTGCACAGGTTGGACGAGTGCACCACGCCCACATGCTGCTGGGGCGAGCGCACGTTGCAAGCGTCTTTGAAGGTGATCCAGGGGTGGCCGGTCTCAAACAGCATGGACAGCATCTTGCGCCACATGTCTATGGCTTCCAGCTTGCGGCTGGGCTTGAGCTCGCCGCGCTCGGCTTTGGCTTCGTAAGCGAGGTAGGCTTTTTCAAAAGCTTCGCCGCACAGGTCGTGCAGGTCTGGGCAGCTCGAAGGCGAGAACAAGGTCCAGCTGCCTTTTTCCATGACGCGGCGCATGAACAGGTCGGGAATCCAGTTGGCCGTGTTCATGTCGTGCGTGCGGCGGCGGTCGTCGCCGGTGTTTTTACGCAGTTCCAGGAACTCCTCAATGTCCAGGTGCCAGGTCTCCAAGTAGGTGCACACCGCGCCTTTGCGCTTGCCGCCCTGGTTGACCGCCACGGCCGTGTCGTTGACCACCTTGAGGAAGGGCACCACCCCTTGGGATTCGCCATTGGTGCCCTTGATGTGCGAGCCCAGGGCGCGCACGCGTGTCCAGTCGTTGCCCAGGCCGCCGGCAAACTTGGACAGCAAGGCGTTTTCTTTGATGGACTCGTAAATGCCGTCCAGGTCATCGGGCACGGTGGTCAGGTAGCAGCTCGACAGCTGAGGGCGCAGCGTGCCGCTGTTGAAGAGGGTGGGCGTGCTGGACATGAAGTCAAACGACGACAACAGCTCATAGAACTCGATGGCGCGGGCCTCGCGGTCGATTTCGGCCAGCGACAGGCCCATGGCCACGCGCATGAAGAAGGCTTGCGGCAGCTCGATGCGGGTTTTGCGCACGTGTAAAAAATAGCGGTCATACAGGGTTTGCAGGCCCAGGTAGTCAAACTGCATGTCGCGCTCGGGCTTGAGCGCGGCGCCCAGGCGGGCCAGGTCAAACTGCTTGAGGCGCTCGTCGAGCAGCTCGTTGTCAACGCCTTTGGCAATGAACTGCGGAAAGTACTCGGCGTAGCGCTCACCCATTTGGTCGTGCGCCACCTCTTCGCCCAGCACTTCGCGGCGTATGGTGTGCATCAACAGGCGCGAGGTGGCGTAGGTGTAGTCGGGCTCTTTCTCGATGAGCGTGCGTGACGCCATGATGGCGGCTTTGTAGACCTCGTCAATCGGCACACCGTCGTAGAGGTTGCGCATGGTCTCGGCCACGATGGGGTCGGGCTTGACGTCGGCGTTCAGGCCTTCGCAGGACACATTGATCAGGCGCTGCAGGTTGTGCAGGTCCAACGGCACACGCTGTCCCCGGTCGGTCACGAACATGGAGGGGGCGGCCACTGGTGCTTGGGCGCTGGTTTGGCGGGCGCGCTCTTGGGTGCGCTTTTCGCGGTAGAGCACGTAGGCGCGGGCAATCTCGTGGTGACCGCCACGCATCAGGCCGAGCTCGACCTGGTCTTGCACGTCTTCAATGTGAAAGGTGCCGCCGCCTGGGCGCGAGCGCATCAGGGCGCGCACCACGGCTTGCGTGAGCTGGTCCACGGTCTCGCGCACGCTGGCCGAGGCCGCGCCCTGGGTGCCGTGCACGGCCAGGAAGGCCTTCATCATGGCCACGGCCACTTTGTTGGGCTCGAAAGGCACCACCGCACCGTTGCGGCGGATGATTTGGTAGTGCGCGTAAGGGCTGCTCTGGCTGCTGTCAGCGGTTGCACTGAGTGCGTGGCTGCCGGGCATGGCAGCGGGTGCGTGTGTGGCGGTGTGCATGTGTTCTCTGATTTTTTTAGGGGGTGTGGACGGCGAATCTGGGCAGTGTGTCTAGACAGTGATAAGGGCAATTTTTCAGCGTAACTTCAATAAGCTTGAACTGACTGTGAACTAAATTTGGGCCTCTGTACGCATGCAAGCCTGGGTGGTGGGGCCTGGTGCAGGGGCGGGAAAGTCGTCTCTTGGGGGGCCAAGCGGGATGCCTTTTGAGATCCTGTTGGAGCTTTAATCTCAGCGCTTCACACACTATACCTAGGGGATAGGCGCAATTCAAGCACTAGATGTAGTGTTTTTACCCGCGGGAGTTTATAAAAACCAACACTCGCTTTTTGAGCTTGACTCGGCTTGATGGGCGCCTACCACGGTCGTCGCCTGTCCAAGCGATGACTTGGACGCCGAGGGCAACTCGCCGACACAGCGGCCAAACCCGCAGAAAATGTGAACTGCGCGCTTGGGCCAGTGGCCATGGGCTGGCGGGGGAGCCGGGGGCGTGATGAATGCACGCGCGTGCCACCGCGCTCGGTGGACGGGCTCAGGTCAGCGCTGCGGCTTGAGGCCCTAAGCGGGGAAAGTACCTGGGGGCCAGACCCAGAGCGTTTTGCAATGTTTGCCAATCAAAGCCAGGTCCCGGGTCGAATTTGCGGCCCGCAGCCACGTGTTCATGGCCTGCCAGGTGGGCGATGGGGTAGTGCACCAGCAAGGCTGCGGCCAAGCAGGCCAAGCTTTCGTACTGCGCGTCTTCGAAGGGCAGGCCGTCCAGTCCTTCGAGTTCAATGCCAATGGAGTCGTCGTTGCAGTTGCTGCGGCCTCGGTAGTGGGAGGCGCCTGCATGCCAGGCGCGCTCATCGCAGCTGACAAATTGCCAGAGTTCTCCGCCTCGGGCAATGAAAAAGTGCGCCGAGACCTCCAAGCCCTGGATCTGTAAAAAATAGGGGTGCGCTTGCCAATTGAGCTGGTTGGTGAACAGTTGCTGCACGCAGCCTGTGCCGTATTGGCCGGGCGGCAGGCTGATGGCGTGCAGCACCAGCAGGTCTATGCGGGCCCCGGCGGGTCGGGGTCCAAAGTTGGGGGAAGCCAGGGCGTGGGCGTGGCGGTACCAGCCTTGGCGCCACAGCGCGTCTTCAGCCACCTTCGGCGTCCTGGCGGTGGGCCGTGCCGCAGTAGTGCAGCCCATGCAGCCCGGCCACGGCGTCTGTGCGCGGCAGGTGCAGCTTGCATCGCGCGCATTCAATGATTTCAGTGGGGGAAGGCGCTGCTGCCGGGGCCACGGGCGCAGGCTTGTGGTGGGCTGCGTCCTGGCCCTGTACGGGATGGCTGCCGCGCGGGCGCCGTATCAGCCACAGCGCCAACAGCACCAGGGGAAGCAGCAAGAGGTATTTCATGGTGGGCCGTTCAGTCCATCACCCGCTCAAGCACGCATCAAGATGACTTCAAGCACAAAGCGTGAGCCCAGGTAACTCAGCAGCAAAAAGCCTGCACCCAAGTACAACACCCGCACCGCCTGTCGGCCGCGCCAGCCTTGGCGCAGCCGACCCAACAGCAAACCGGCAAAGGTCAGCCAGGCCAGCATGGAGAAAATCGTTTTGTGGTTCCACATGCTGCGCAGCTGTGGGCCGTAAACGGTTTCGGCAAAGTACCAACCGGCCAGCAAACTGGCGGTCAGCAGCACAAAACCGGCCTCCACAAAGCGAAAGGTCAGCCGCTCCAGGGTCAGCAGCGGCACGCCGTCACCCCGGTCTTGGCCTGCGCGCAGCCGTTTTTCGGCCAGGTTCATGCCATAGCCGTGGGCCACTGCCGCTCCAAACAGGCCGTAAGAAGCAATGCCCAGCGCCCAATGCAGGGGCAACCAGGGCGAGGCAATGGTGGCGTAAGTCAGCCCGGGAAAGACCAGGGGCAGCAGCACGGCCACCGCGCCCAAGCCCACCAAGTAGCCGCGCGTGTTCAGGCGCGGGGAAAGCTGGTTTTCAATGGCGGCCACCGTCAGCACCAGCCACACCGTCATGGACAGGGCGGGCGCAAAACCAAAGCGGGGGGGCTCGCCAAAGAGGCCTTCGAACAAGCTCAGCGCGTGCAGCAGCCAAGCCAGCAAGAACAAACCCATGCTCGAGCGTCGGCCCATGCGCGAGCTCCAGGCGGCCAGCAAGGCGTAGCCCAAAGCCGAGGCGACGGCGAGGGTGATGACCCAGGCGGGGCTCAAAGCTAAAATCATGCTTACAGTTTATCCCTTCGCACTTTCATTTTCCGTGGTCGCTTGGCGCCTGCGGCACGCCATGGCCTCAGCCCTCACCGACAAACTCTCTCGCCTCGTCAAAGAACTCCGGGGGCAGGCCCGCATCACCGAGGCCAATGTGCAAGACATGTTGCGCGAGGTGCGCATGGCCCTGCTCGAGGCCGACGTGGCCCTGCCGGTGGTGCGCGACTTCATTGCCCGCGTCAAAGACAAGGCCCTGGGCCAGGAGGTCATGGGCTCGCTCTCGCCTGGCCAGGCCTTGGTGGGCATCGTCAACAAGGAACTGGCCGCCACCATGGGCGAGGGCGTGAGCGACCTCAACCTGGCGACCCAGCCGCCGGCGGTGATTCTGATGGCGGGCCTCCAAGGCGCAGGCAAAACCACCACCACCGCCAAGCTGGCCAAGCATCTGATTGAAAAGCGCAAGAAAAAAGTGCTCACGGTCTCTGGCGACGTGTACCGCCCAGCCGCCATTGAGCAGCTCAAAACCGTGACCCGCCAGGCCGGGGCCGAATGGTTTCCCAGCACGCCCGATCAAAAGCCACTGGACATTGCCCGTGCTGCGCTGGACCATGCCAAGCGCCACTTTTTTGACGTGTTGCTGGTCGACACTGCGGGCCGGCTGGCCATTGACGAGGCGCTGATGCGCGAGATCCGCGAGCTGCACGCTGAGCTCAAGCCGGTGGAGACGCTCTTTGTGGTGGACGCCATGCAGGGCCAGGACGCCATCAACACGGCCAAGGCTTTCAAGGAGGCGCTGCCGCTGACCGGCATTGTGCTGACCAAGCTCGACGGCGACTCGCGCGGCGGCGCGGCGCTGTCGGTGCGCCAGATCACGGGCGCGCCCATCAAATTCGCCGGTGTGTCTGAAAAGATAGATGGCTTGGAGGTGTTTGACGCCGAGCGCCACGCCGGCCGCATTTTGGGCATGGGCGACATCGTGGCCCTGGTCGAGCAGGTGACCGCGGGCGTGGACATGCAGGCCGCTGAGAAGTTCGCGGCCAAGATGAAAAGCGGCTCGGACTTTGACCTGGAAGATTTCTTAAGCCAAATTCAGCAAATGAAGAAAATGGGTGGTCTGTCCAGCCTGATGGACAAGCTGCCCACCGAGATGGCGGCCAAGGCCTCGCACATGGACATGGACAAGGCCGAGCGCGACATCCGGCGCAAAGAAGGCATCATCCACAGCATGACGCTCAAGGAGCGCCGCAAGCCCGACTTGATCAAGGCCACCCGCAAGAGGCGCATCGCAGCCGGCGCGGGCGTGCAGGTGCAAGACGTCAACCGCCTGCTCAACGAGTTTGAGCAAATGCAGACCATGATGAAAAAAATGAAGGGCGGCGGCCTCATGAAGATGATGAAGCGCATGGGCGGCATGAAGGGCATGAAAGGCATGGGCGGCATGCCCAAGTTCTGAGTCCTTAGGGATTCAAACGCCTCGCCCTTGGGGCCTTAGGCTGCAGGTCGGTGCGCGCATCACCGTGCCGCACCCGCTTGCCCCGTTTTTAAAGCACCAAGCGGCCGCGCAAGGTGTAGGCCTTGGCTTCGGTGATGCTCACATCCACCAACTGCCCGATGAGCTCGGGCGGGCCCTGGAAATTGACCACCCGGTTGCATTCGGTGCGGCCCATCAGCTCGCTGGCGTCGCGCTTGGACAGGCCTTCCACCAACAGGCGCTGCACCGTGCCTAGGCGGCTTTCACTGATGGATTTGATGTTGGCGTTGATGGCCGCTTGCAGCGTGTGCAGGCGCGCGAGCTTGACTTCGTGCGGCGTGTCGTCCGGCAAGTTGGCCGCCGGCGTGCCCGGGCGCGGGCTGAAGATGAAGCTGAAGCTGTTGTCAAAGTGGACGTCTTCGATCAGCTTCATCATGCGGCCAAAGTCGTCTTCGGTTTCGCCTGGAAAACCCACAATAAAGTCGCTGCTCATGGCCATGTCGGGCCGAATGGCGCGCAGCTTGCGGACTGTGCTTTTGTATTCCATGGCGGTATAGCCGCGCTTCATGGCCATCAAGATTTTGTCGCTGCCGTGCTGCACCGGCAGGTGCAGGTGGCTGACCAACTTGGGAATCTTGGCGTACACCTCGATCAGGCGCTGCGTGAACTCGTTGGGGTGGCTGGTGGTGTAGCGGATGCGTTCTATGCCGGGAATCTCGGCCACGTACTCAATGAGCTGGGCAAAGTCGGCCACCTCGGCCGTGCCGCCCATGGCGCCCCGGTAGGCGTTGACGTTT
>CANHKH010000149.1 GCA_947460165.1 Comamonadaceae bacterium | reverse complement strand
TCAGCCTCGCCCAGCAAGGCGGCGTAAAAGGCCAGTTGGGTGTCTTCGGCGCCGCTTTTCAAGCGCTCGCGGGTTTTGTCTGTGCTTTCGGTTTTGTAGTCCAGCAGCTGTGGCCGGCCGTGGGCATCGCGGTCCATGCGGTCTATCTTGCCAAACAAGGTGAGCTCGCCCAGGGGATGCTCTTTCCATTCCTCCGCTTCAGCAAACACCAGGCCTGCGGCTTCGTGCTCGGCCAGCCATGCCAGGTAACCCTGGCGCACCTGCGGCCACACGGCTTCAAATGGCAAAAACTCGGCAGGCTCCAGGTCCAGCAGCCGCCTGGCGTGCTCGGCGGCGGCCTCCAGCCGCAAAAGCCGCTGGGTGGCATCAGTGGTGGGGGCGGCGTGCAGGCTGTGGTGAAAGTGACTCAAGGCCTCGTGCAACCAATTGCCAAAGTCGCGCTTGCCCAGCTCAGTCTCCAACTCGTCGGCTTCTTTGAGGCCGAGTTGGCGCAAGGCAAAAAACCGGTAGGGGCAGCTGCGCAAATCGGCATAGGCCGAGGCCGACAGCCGCAGGACTGGCAAGCCCGCGCCCGAGACCTGCGCCTCCAGGGTGGGCACACCAGCGAGTTCTCGCAGCGGTCGCAAATCTGCAAAGTCCTCGCGCATGCCGTCCAAGATCAGCTCCTGCACCCAGACTGCGGGCATGAGGTGCTCGCCGTTGTGGCTTTGCCGCCACAGCAGATGCACCTCGGGCAGCTGCAATGCGTGCTTCCAGGCGGCACGGCTGGCCGCCATGAGCTGGGCCCGCGAGGGCAGTCCCAGCAAGAGCCGCTGGGCGGGTGTCCAGGGGCCGGGGGGATCGGGCGAGGCGGGCAGGCTCAGTTCGTCGGCGCCTGGCAACACCATGGCGGCCAAGGAGCGTCCCAGCAATTGGCTCAGCGGCAAGATCACCACCTGTGCTTGGGGCGGGTGCACTGGCGAGTAGGAGGCCGACTCCAGCGTTTGACTGACCCACTGAGTGAATTCTCGGCGGCTCAGCGTGGCCTGCAGCGCACTGAGATCGGCTTCGCTGCCCTCGTGCAGGCGCAGCGCATCACACACGGCTTGGCCCGCCACATCACGCACCAGCGCGTCCCACTGACCGGCCAGTCGCAGCACCGTGCGCAATTGCGCCAACCACGCACCCAGCAGCCGGCTTTTTTGCAAGCTACTGAGCCAAGGCTGGACGATCTGGGCCAGCGCATGCGCTTGGGTATGCACCGACCGCACCGAGGCCCAGCGCCGCACCCCGGCCGCGCGCAGTTCGGCTTCTGCCGCCTGCAACTGACTGGCGCTGATAGCTTGGGCGTGCTTGAGCCAGTCGAGCACGGCGTCGCACGAGGCCTCGTGGGGCAGGGCCCGCAACAAACTCATGAGCACGGCAGCAGCCCGGGTGGTGGACAAGGTCCAGCCCGTTTCATCGCGCACGGCCACGCGCTGCTCGGCCAGCAGGGCGCGCACCCGGCGAGTGAGGACGCGGTCTTGCGCAATCAGGCCCACCGGCTGCACTTGGCGGCGGAGCAGGTCCATCACACAGGCGGCTGCCCGCTCGGCCTCTTGCGAGGCGTCGGTGGCCGCTTGCAGCGCCACCCGGCCCCTGGGCCGGGAGGGCGCGGCCAGCGCCAGCGACACGGCCCGGTCCCCCAGCCGCAGGCGCAAAGCGTCGGCCAGGGGGTCCTGCTGAAATCCGTCCAACACCACCAACAAGCCAGGCCGCTGTTCAAACAACACGTCGGTGGCAAACGCCGAGCTGGACGCCCAGAGCAAGGCCAGTTGGGCCACGGTCGCCTCGTGCTCCAGCATGGGCGACGTCAAGCCCGCAGTGAGCAGCGGCTGCAGGCGCTCGCACCAGGCCGCGCGCTCTTGGGGTGGCACGGCTGCTGCCACCCTGGCCAAGGACCAGGCGGCCTCCATCAATTGGGGGGCCAAAACCTCGCTCAGGTCGTTGCGCTGGCCGTGCGCCAACCACTGCCCGGCGCTGAGCAGGTCAAAGGCGGCGTCCAGCCGCAAGTCTTCTGGGCCGGGCGCAAAACCGCCTTGCGCCGCCCACAGGCTGGCGGCCCAGTTTTGCGTGGTTTCCACGCGCGGCAACAACACTGCAGCACCGCTGTTCTGGCTGGCCAGCGTGACCCAAGCCTGGCGCGCCGTGCCCATCAGTTGGGCGTAGGGCACCAGCACCACGCAATCGCTGGCGGGACAGGCGCGCTCGTTCAGGGCCTGCTCAATGTCTTGGGTGAGCCGCAGCCAGCGTTGGTCGTTGAAGTGGGGAGCAGATGCAGCGTTCAATGGTGGGTCCGCAAAGATGAAAAATGGACAGGCTGTGCGCTCAGGCCAGGCGCCTGACGTTGCCAGCGCGTTTCTGCCACAATTTGCTCAATTATCACGACCCACGCGCCCGCCCCCGGGCCCCAAGAAAGGAAGCCACTCATGGCCAGCGAGTTGATCAAGCATGTCTCTGACGCCACCTTCGAAGCGGAGGTCCTGCAGTCGAGCACGCCCGTGCTGGTGGACTACTGGGCCGAGTGGTGCGGCCCTTGCAAAATGATTGCCCCCATCCTCGACGACGTGGCCAGCGGCTACGACGGTCGTTTGCAAATCGCCAAAATGAACGTGGACGAGAACCGCGACATCCCGGCCAAATTTGGCATTCGCGGCATTCCCACCCTGATGTTGTTCAAAGACGGCCAACTGGCCGCCACCAAAGTCGGAGCCTTGAGCAAAGCCCAGTTGACCGCCTTCATTGACCAGCAATTGGGTTGACAGGGGCGCCAAGGCGGCGGCCTGCCGCTTTGTTGCCACAAGACAGGGCCGCGGCTGCGGTCCTTTTCAGGTCCATGGATTTGTCTGTCATAATTAATAAATCAGTTGCGCGGCACTCTAGCCGCACAAGCTGGGTTGCAGGCCACAACGGCCCTGCCCCCTTTACCCTCCCCCAGATTCCTTTTTGAACTCCGTCCAGGAGTTTGTCTCCCCGCAGGACAATCCATGCATTTGAAAGAACTCAAGGCACAGCACGTGTCTGAAGTGCTCAAGCAGGCTGAAGCGCTTGAAATTGAAAACGTCGGCCGCATGCGCAAGCAAGAGCTGATGTTTGCCATCATCAAAAAACGCGCCAAAACCGGTGAAACCATCGTCGCCGATGGCGTGCTGGAGGTTTTGCCCGACGGCTTTGGCTTTTTGCGCGACCCGGACTCGAGCTACACCGCCTCGACCGACGACATCTACATCAGCCCCAGCCAGATTCGCCGCTTCAATTTGCACACCGGCGACATGATTGAAGGCGAGGTGCGCACGCCCAAAGACGGCGAGCGTTACTTTGCCCTCAACAAGCTAGACACCATCAACAACCTGCCGCCTGAGCAAAACAAGCACAAGGTGATGTTTGAAAACCTCACGCCGCTGTTCCCGCGCGAGCAGTTCAGGCTGGAGCGCGAGATCAAGGCCGAGGAAAACCTCACCAGCCGCATCATTGACATCATTGCCCCCATTGGCAAAGGCCAGCGCGCCTTGCTGGTGGCGCCGCCAAAATCAGGCAAAACGGTGATGATGCAAAACATTGCCCACGCCATCACCTCCAATTACCCCGAGGTCGAGATGATGGTGCTGCTGGTGGACGAGCGCCCTGAGGAGGTGACTGAGATGCAGCGCAGCGTGCGCGCCGAAGTCATTTCGTCCACCTTTGACGAGCCGGCCGCCCGCCACGTTCACGTGGCAGAAATGGTCATTGAGCGCGCCAAGCGCCTGGTCGAATTGGGCAAAGACGTGGTGATCTTGCTCGACTCCATCACCCGCCTGGCCCGGGCTTACAACAATGTGCTGCCCTCCTCGGGCAAGGTGCTGACCGGCGGCGTGGATGCCAACGCCTTGCAGCGCCCCAAGCGCTTTTTTGGTGCGGCCCGCAAAATTGAAGAAGGCGGCAGCCTGACCATCATTGGCACTGCCTTGATAGACACCGGCAGCCGCATGGACGAGGTGATCTTTGAAGAATTCAAAGGCACGGGCAACTGCGAGATTCACCTGGACAGGCGCTTGTATGAAAAGCGCGTGTTCCCGGCGATCAACCTCAACCGCAGCGGCACCCGCAAAGAAGAACTCCTGCTGGCCCCCGAGATCTTGCAAAAGTCCCGCATCTTGCGCCAATTCATGTACAACATGGACGAAATCGAGTCCATGGAGCTCATGCTCAAGAACATGAAAGCCACCAAGAACAACCACGAGTTCTTTGACATGATGCGCCGCGGCGGCTAAATCTGCGCCCATCCACTTTAAAAATGCAATAATGGAGGGCTTGGCGGAAAGTGTTCGGGATGGGCCCGAATGGCTGCCGCACCTGAGCCTTACGAAGGAAAGACCATGAAAGACGGCATTCACCCCAACTACCGCGAAGTTTGTTTCTTGGACATGTCCAACAACTTCAAGTTCGTCACGCGCTCTTGCGTCAACACCAAAGAAATGGTGAAGATGGACGACGGCCGCGAGCTGCCTCTTTTCAAGCTGGACACCTCCAGCGAGTCGCACCCTTTCTACACCGGCACGCAAAAATCTGTGGACAACATGGGTGGCCGCGTCGAGCGCTTTCGCAACCGTTTCGGCAAAACCGCCACCGCAGCCAAGTAAGCTGCAGGCCTGGAGGCCCGTGTCGCAAGACGCCACAAGCAGCCTGCTCCCAGGCTGCTTTTTTTTCGCCTTCAAGCTCACCCACCCATCCTTACCCGCCCCTTGAGCCAGCCCTCCCCCGCCATCGTCGCCCGCTCAGCCGTCATGCGCTTGCCGCGCTTGGCGCTGCTGCTGTTTTGTGTGGCCTATGTGCTGCCGGGCTTTGTGGGGCGAGATCCATGGAAAACCGTGGACGCGCTGGCCTTTGGCACCATGCAAGAAATGGGGCTGGGCCTGGCGTCTTGGTGGTCACCCCAGACCATGGCGCAACATGGCGGCTTTGACAGCCTGTTGCCCTTTTGGCTGGGCGCCCTGTCCATGCAGGCCCTGCCCTTCATGGACGCGGCACTGGCCGCACGCTTGCCCTTCATGGCGCTGCTGGCGCTGGCCTTGGGCGCCACGTGGTACGCGGTTTACCACCTGGCCCGCAGCCCGCAGGCGCAGCCCGTGGCTTTTGCCTTTGGCGGTGAAGCCGACCCGCAAGGCTATGCCCGGGCCCTGGCCGACGCCGCTTTGCTGGCCCTGATCGCCTGCCTGGGCTTGGCCCAGCTGTCGCACGAGGCCACACCAGCGCTGGCGCAACTGGCATTCACAGCACTTCTCCTGTATGGCTTGAGTGCGGCACCCACAGACCGCCGACCCTGGCGGCCCACCCTGGCCGTGGCCGTCGGTCTGTTGGGCATGGCGCTCAGTGGCGCGCCCAGCATCGCTTTGATATTTGGGCTGGGGGCCTTGGCCGTGGACAGGCTAGACACTCCCCCGGCCGCAGGGCGCACAGCCTGGCGCGTGCAAGTCCTGGCTTTGACCGTGGGCGCGGTCGCCGTGGCCTGGGGCCTGGACCTGTGGCACTGGCGCCTGGACCTGGCCCAATGGGGCCAAGCGGCCAGCCAAAAATCGGCAGGCGGGCTGACCCGCTTGTTCATTTGGTTCATGTGGCCCGCCTGGCCGCTGGCCTTGTGGACGCTGTGGCGCTGGCGGCGCCAACTGAGCAGCCGACACATTGCCCTGCCCTTGTGGTTGGTGGGGGTGGTCAGCGTGTCCACCTTATTGAGCTCGGCCTCAGACCGGGGTCTGCTGCTGGCCTTGCCGCCCTTGGCGGCACTGGCCGCTTTTGCCCTGCCCACGCTGGGGCGCAGCGTGGCCTCCTTGATCGACTGGTTCACCTTGATTTTTTTCACCCTGTGCGGCACCGCCATTTGGGTGGTGTGGATTGCCTTGCACACCGGCGTGCCGCGCCAGCCAGCCATCAACGTCCAACGCCTGCTGCCCGGTTTTGAACCCGAGTTTTCCCTGCTCGCCTTGCTGGTGGCGCTGGCCGCCACCCTGGCCTGGGCCTGGTTGGTCAGGTGGCGAACCGGCCGCCACCGCTCGCCCATCTGGAAGTCCTTGGTGCTGCCTGCCGCTGGCGCCACTTTGTGCTGGTTGCTGCTCATGAGCTTGTGGCTGCCGCTGCTCAACTACGGGCGTGGCTACGCCCCCGCGGTCAACAAGGTGCTCGCAGTGGTGGAGCGCCAAGCCTGTGTGGCCACGCTGGGCTTGTCCACCGCCCAAAGTGCCGCGCTGCGCTACCACGGCCAGCTCACGCTGAGGCCGCATCACGTGCGGGCAGCGCCCACTTGCCCTTTTTTGGTGGCAGACCGCGCCTTTCAAAACAAGCTCAAAGACCAGCCGCAGTGGACACCCGTGGGCGGCGTGCGCAGGCCCACAGACAAAAGCGACGACATGCTGATTTACCGCCGCAGCCCACCGCGCCCCGCCGAAGTGGTTGCCAGTGAGTGAGCTTAAAACCCTGGGAAAACACGCCTCCACGGTGTTGGTCGGACAGTTGGCCGTCATGGCTTTTGGCGTGGCCGACACCATGATTGCCGGCCGCTACAGCGACACTGCCTTGGCAGCGCTCTCAGTGGGTTCGGCCATTTACATCAGCGTCTATGTGGCGCTCATTGGCATCGTGCAAGCCTTGCTGCCCATTTGGGCTGAAATGCGCGGCGCCCGCCGTGAACACGAGATAGGCGCCTCGTTGCGCCAAAGCTTGTACCTGTGCGCGGTCATCACGCTGTGTGGCACCAGCGTGCTGCTGTGGCCTGGCCCGCTCTTGCGCTGGGCCCAGGTGCCCCAGGCCATGCAGGCCGAGGTGCAAAACTACTTGGCGGTGTTGGCGCTGGCCTTTGCGCCCGCGCTGTTGTTTCGCCTTTTCAGCACCCTGAACCAATCCTTGGGCCGCCCACTCTTGGTGACTTGGCTGCAAATCGGCGCGCTGGCTGTCAAAGTGCCGCTGTCTGTGTGGCTGGTGGGCGGCGGTGCGGGTGTGCCACCCATGGGTTTGGGCGGCTGTGCCTGGGCCACCTTGGTGGTGAACTTTTTGCTGTTGGCCTCCGCCCTGGTGCTGCTGCGCTTTAACGCGCTGTACCGGCCCTTTGGCCTGTGGCAGCGCATGGAGCGGCCTGACTGGGCGCGCCTGAGGGAGTTTTTGCGCATGGGCCTGCCGGGCGGCCTGTCTTACATGGTGGAGGTGACCTCTTTTACCCTGATGGCGGTGTTCATCGCCCGCCTGGGCACCACGGCTGCGGCCGCCCACCAAATTGCAGCGAGCTTGACGGCTGTGCTTTACATGGTGCCCTTGTCCCTGTCCATTGCCTGCAGCGCCCGCGTGTCCTACTGGATAGGCCGGGGGGACTTGGTGCAAGCCCGCCGGCTGGTCGGCATGGGCTTGGGCCTCATGGCCACGCTGGCCGTCTCACTGGCTGCCCTGCTGTGGCTGCTCAACCATCAATTGCCCAGCCTGTTTTCTCGCAACCCGCAGGTGGCCAGCACGGCGGCTGCGCTGCTGCTGTGGGTGGCGCTCTACCATGTGGCCGACGCCATACAGGCCATGTGCGCCTTTTTGCTGCGCTGCTACCGGGTGACCTTGTTGCCACTTTTCATTTATGGCACGGTCTTGTGGGGCATGGGCTTGACGGGCGGCTATTGGCTGACCTATGTCGGCTGGAGTGAGGTGGGCATGCTTGGCCTGAATTGGCAGGCCACGCAATCGGCCAGCAGCTTTTGGGCAGCCGCCACGCTGGCATTGACGCTGGTTTCGCTGTGCTTTTGTGGCTTGCTGTGGCGGGCGGTCAGGCGGCCTGTGGCTTCTGTGCGCGCTTAAAAGGCTGGCATTTGCCCACCAGGAATCGCT
>CANHKH010000148.1 GCA_947460165.1 Comamonadaceae bacterium | reverse complement strand
TGGCGGGCCGACCCGCGTGGGCGCTTGGCCGAAGTCATCGTGCTCGACCAGTTTTCTAGAAACATCTACCGGGGCGATCCCCGCGCCTTCGAAGCCGACCCACTGGCCTTGGCGCTGGCCCAGACGGCGGTGGCGGCCGGCGACGACCTGGCCTTGAGCGAGGCCGAGCGCGCCTTTTTGTACATGCCCTACATGCACAGTGAATCGCCGCGCATCCATGCGGTGGCCGACGAGTTGTTCAAGGCGCGCGCCTCTGAAGACAGCCACCGCTTCGAGCTCAGGCACAAAGCCATCATCGACCGCTTTGGCCGCTATCCGCACCGCAACCAGATCTTGGGCCGCAACTCTACGGCCGAAGAGCTGGCCTTTCTGGCCACGCCGAGGTCGAGTTTTTAAGTACTCGGGCGCATCGCCGCCCTCTTGGGTTTGATGGACTTGTGGGTGTCCGGACGATTGCAACAGACTGCACAAAGTTAAAGATCGTCATTTCTGGCCGGGGCGTGGCGGGCGGGGGAAGGCTTGGCCATAAACTGGATTGGGAGCAGCAGCCTGGCCATCTTTTTATTTCGCGGGGTGCGTGTGTTTCATCGGCCCCATCCATTGCCACAGACGGACAAGGGCGCTGTGGTTTCAGTCAGAAGGTGGCTTGAGCAGCACGGAGTAAAGCCATGAGTGTCATGACTGTGGACGGATACGACGCACGGATCGACTATGACCCCGAGACTGACATGTTTCGCGGTGAGATTCTTGGACTCCATGGCGGTGCCGACTTCTATGGCAAAAATCCCAAGGAACTGCGCCAGGAGTTCAAGCACTCGCTGGCCGTGTTTCTGGAAGTCTGCGCCGAAAAAGGCATTGAGACGCGCCGAAATGACTCGGGCAAGTTCAATTTACGCATCCCGCCCGAGCTTCACGAGCGCCTGGCCATTGCCGCCCAGGCCGAGGGCAAGAGCATCAATGCCCTGGCAGCAGAAGCGCTTGCATGGCGAGTTGCGGGGTAAAGCCCGAGCCCTTGCTGGGGTCACCACGCTGCTGCATCAGTCTGGCGTCAAAGTGAGCATGACCGATCTGCTGGCGCTGATTCCAGAAAGTGCCCTGCCGCCCAGCTTGTGAGGGGGGCCGAGCAAGCTTGCCCGCCAGCTCAGCCCTCCGCCCGCTTTTGCAAAATCTCAAAGGCCGGCAAGGTCTTGCCTTCCAGCACCTCCAAGAAGGCGCCGCCGCCGGTGGAGATGTAGCCCACCTGTTTTTCAATGCCGTACTTGGCAATGGCGGCCAGGGTGTCGCCGCCGCCTGCGATTGAAAAGGCGGGGCTTGCCGCGATCGCGCGGGCAATGCCTTCGGTGCCTTGGGCAAAGGCGTCGAATTCAAACACGCCCACCGGGCCGTTCCACACAATGGTGCCGGCCGCCATGAGCTGCGCGGCCAGGCGTGCGGTGGTTTCGGGGCCTATGTCCAAAATCAGGTCGTCGACCTCCACCTCGCTGGCTTTTTTGATGGTGGCGGGTGCGTCGGGTGCGAAGCGCTTGGCCACCACCACGTCGGTGGGAATGGGCACCTCGGCGCCGCGTGCCTTCATGGCCGCGATCACCGCCTGGGCTTGGCCCACCAGCTCGGCCTCGGCCAGGCTTTTGCCAATGGGCAGGCCGGCGGCCAGCATGAAGGTGTTGGCAATGCCGCCGCCCACAATGAGCTGGTCCACGTTCTTGGCCAGCGCCTCCAAAATGCTCAGCTTGGTGGAGACCTTGCTGCCCGCCACGATGGCCACCAGCGGGCGTTTGGGCGCGGCCAGGGCTTGGGCGATGGCGTCCATCTCTGCGGCCAGCAAAGGGCCTGCGCAGGCCACTTTGGCAAACTGCGCAATCCCGTAAGTGGAGGCCTCGGCGCGGTGGGCGGTGCCAAAGGCATCGTGCACAAAAATGTCGCACAGGCCGGCCATTTTTTGGGCCAGCTCGGTCTTGTTTTTCTTCTCGCCCGGGTTGAGCCTGCAGTTCTCCAGCAGCACCAGCTGGCCGGGCGCGACCTCAACACCATCCAACCAGTCGGACACCAGCGGCACGGGGCGGCCCAAGAGCTCGCTCATGCGCTGGGCCACCGGGGCCAGCGAGTCTTCGGGCTTGAACTGGCCTTCTGTGGGCCGACCCAGGTGCGAGGTGACCATGACGGCGGCGCCCGCGTCCAGCGCCAGGCGAATGCAGGCCAGCGAGGCGCGTATGCGGGTGTCTTCGGTGATGCGCCCGGCATCGTCTTGGGGCACGTTCAGGTCGGCACGGATGAAAACGCGCTGGCCCTGTACACGGCCTTGGGCGCACAGATCGGAAAAGCGAATGAAGTTCATGGGGGCGGTGCCGAGGGCAAGTCAGCTCGTTGACGTCAAGGGGGGCCTGCAGCGGGGTTGGCCTGGTTCAAGGCCCTGCAAGGCGAGCGGGTTGCGATTGTAGGAGGCCATGTGCTGGTGACAAAGTGCCCACAATGCGTGTGCGGCGCGCTTTCAGCGGACCGTTGGCCTCGGGGCGCTCAGGCTTGCTGCAGCTTTGCAGGCCGTCACCAGCCCAGGCCCATGTGCAGTGGCACATAGACCGCCATGCCGCAGACGATGGTGCCAAAGATGCCGCGTTTGTAGAAATACCAGGCCACGCCAGCGGCCACTGCAAACAGCCGCGCATCTTGCCAAGTGCCAATCAACTGGCCTTGGCTCATGACCATCTCGGGCACGATCACCGAGGCCAGCGCGGCAATCGGCGCGTAATTCAGCCCGCGCTTGAGCCAGCTTGGCAAGGTCCAGGGCTGGCTGGAGATGAAGAAAAAACTGCGGGTCACCACCGTGCAAGCCACCATCGCGAGGATGGTGACTACAGTCCAGAAGTCGGTGTCTGAATTCATGGCAGCCCTCTCATGCTTTCTCGTTTGTGCCGGGCGCGGCCGAGGCCGTTTTTTCCAGCAGCATGCACACGCACACCGCCGCTGCAATGCCGACCAAAATGTTGAGCTTGAGCGGCAGGGCAAAGGCGGCCACGGCCGCCGTGCCGGCCACCACCGCCGACAGCGCGCGCAGCCGCGTGCTGACCAGCGAACACAAAATGCCCAGCAAGGCCAAAATGCCCGCAAAACCCAGGCCCCAGGCCTGTGGGATGGCGTGGGCAAAGCCGATGCCCACCAGAGACAGGGTGGTCCAGCTGACCCAGCCCAAGGCACAGCTGCCCAACAGGTAGTTCATCTGCTGTTGGTGTTGGGCCGCGTTTTCACCAGGCTTGGGGTGGCGCTGCACGAACAGCACATAAGTCAGGTCGGTGGTGAGGTAGCCGCGCCACAGCCGCTGCGGCAAGCTCAGGTGCATCATGTAGTCGCGCAGGTGGGCGCTGAACACCACAAAGCGCAGGTTCACGCAAAAAGCCGTGGCCAGCACCACCCACAGAGGCGCACCCGCTGCAATCAGCGGCAGGGCGGCCAGTTGCGAGCTGCCGGCATAGACCAGCACGCCCATCATCAGCACCTCCACCGTGCTCATGCCTGAATTGGCCATGGCCACGCCGGTCATCAGGCCCCAGGACGCCAGGCCCGGGGCCACACTGGCCATCTCGCGCGCACCGGTGCGGAATTCCTCGTCGCGCCACAGGCGCAGCAAGCGATTCATGCCGCAGCCTTGGGCTCGAACTGCTGGCCGGGCTGCAGCGCAAAACCCCGTAAAAACTCGCCCGCCTCCAGCGGCTTGCCGCCGGCTTTTTGCAGGCGATGCAGGCGCAGCACACCCTCGCGGGTGGCCACGTCCACGCCTTGCGCGCTGGCGGCCAGCACGGTGCCGGGGGGCGCGTCTTGGTGCGGCTCCACGGAGGCGCGCCAAATTTTGAGGGCCTGGCCTTGAATCACGGCCGAGGCCCCGGGTGCCGGTTGAAAAGCCCGGATGCGCCGCTCCAGCCACGCCGCAGGCGCCAGCCAGTCCAGCGCGGCCTCGGCCTTGTCAATTTTGGCGGCGTAGCTCACGCCTGCTGCGGGTTGGGGCGTGCGCGGCAAAGCGCCTTGCCCCAAGCGCTGCAAGGCCTCCACCATGAGCTCGCCGCCCAACTCGGCCAGCTTGTCGTGCAAGCTGCCCGTGTGGTCTTGGGCGCTGATGGGCACAGCCTGCACCAGCAGCATGTCGCCGGTGTCCAGGCCCGCGTCCATTTGCATGATGGTCACGCCGGTCTGCGCGTCGCCCGCCTCGATGGCGCGGTGTATGGGCGCTGCCCCCCGCCAACGCGGCAGCAGCGAGGCGTGGATGTTGAGGCAGCCCAGGCGGGGCAGGGCCAGCGTCCAGGCCGGCAAGATCAAGCCGTAGGCGGCCACCACCATGGCGTCGGCCTGCACCGCCTGCAAGGTCTCGCGTGCGGCGGCGGCGTCTTCAGGGTATTTGCCGTCGAGTTTCAAGCTGCGCGGCTGCGCCACGGCAATGCCGTGGTCCAGCGCAAACTGCTTGACGGGCGAGGCTTGCAGCTTCATGCCGCGGCCGGCCGGGCGATCGGGCTGGCTCATCACCAGCGCGATCTCCACGCCTGCGCCATGCAGGCGGGCGAGGGCGACCTTGGCAAATTCGGGGGTACCGGCAAACACAATGCGCATCAAAAATTACCTGATCTTTCTCATTCAAAGGGGGTACGCGGCCCGCTCAGCGCGCCAGCATCAGCCGCAGGCCCAGGCCTATAAAGACCAGCCCGGCCAGCCGGTCCAGCCACAGCCCGGCCTGCGGGCGCTGGTTCAGCCAGCCGCCCACGGTGCCCGCAAAATAGCCCAAGAGGCCAAAGAGCAGTGCCGCCTGTGCGGTGAACACCAGCCCCAGCACGGCCAGTTGCAGGCCCACCTGGCCTTGGTCCGGTTGCACAAACTGCGGCAAAAAAGCCAAGAAAAACATCACCACCTTGGGGTTGATGGCGTTGGCCAGCATGCCGCGCAAAAACAAAGCGCGCAGGCTCAGCTCGGCGCTGGTGTCTGTGCCCGCGCGCGCGCCGCCTTGGCTGCGCAGGCTTTGCACGCCCAGCCACACCAGGTAGAGCCCGCCTGCCCAGCGCAGCACCGTCAAGGCCGTGGGCGAGGCCGCCACCAGCGCGCTCACCCCGGCCACGGCCAGCGCCGTGTGGCTCAAGCAGCCGAGCGCGCAGCCCAGGCCAAAGGCCATGCCCGGCTTGCGCCCTTTGGACATGCCCATGCCCAAAACCATCAGGTTGTCGGGGCCGGGGGAGGCGGTGATGGCCAGCGCCACCAGCAAGAAAGCGAGCAGCTGCTCGGGGCTGAGCATGCCGCTCAGCGCGCTGGCGGCTGGTCAGCGTAGCGCTCGTCGTCGCGCTGCTGCTTGACCAGCTTGGTCTTGATGCGGTTGCGCTTGAGCGGGGAGAGGTACTCCACAAAGACCTTGCCCATCAGGTGGTCCATCTCGTGCTGTATGCACACGGCCAGCATGCCCTCGGCCTGGTGCGTCTGGAGCTTGCCGTCCAGGTCCAAGGCCTGCACGGTCACCGAGGTCGAGCGCTTGACGCCGTCGTAAATGCCGGGCACCGACAGGCACCCTTCTTCGCCCACGCGCTTGTCCTCGCTGGCCCACACAATTTCAGGGTTGATCAGCACCAGCGGCTGGTCGTGCTCCTCGCTGGTGTCTATCACGATCAGCCGCTCATGCACATTCACCTGGGTGGCCGCCAGGCCTATGCCCTGGGCCTCGTACATGGTCTTCAGCATCTGGGCCGCCAGCTCGCGGATGCGCGCATCCACGCTCGCCACCGGCTTGGCGACAGTGTGCAGGCGCGGGTCGGGGTAACGAAGAATGGTCAAGGTGCTCATGGTCGGGCAGAAATTCAAAAGCGCTATTTTCCTCGCAAAGACCAGGCGGTGCACGCGACTGGGCCTGTTCGCGCTGGCGGTGGACCCGCCAGCGGTGGGGTGCATAGCCATTCCAGGGCCTCCATTTGGTTGCGTACGCAACCAAATGGAGGCACAATGCCCTTTTTTCAGTGCCGCTGCCGCGATGGGCCAGCGCACCCCCTGCACCCCCAGGCCCGCCATGGCAGACCCTCAAGATCATCCGCCCGCCGACTTGGCCGGCCAGCTCAGCTACCGCCTGCACCTGCTGCACAAGCTCACCGACCTGGAGAGCCAGCGGCGTTACCCCTTGGAGACAGGCTTGTCGCTCAGCGATGGCCGCAGCCTGAGCGTCTTTGGGGACAACCGTGCCTTGACCGTCACCGCCTTGGCGCGCTTGGCCCACCTGAACAAAGCGCAGGCCAGCCGCGCGGCGCAGTCCCTGGTCGAGCAGGGGCTGCTGAGCAAGGCCGACTCCGACAGCGACGGCCGCAGCGTGCAACTCATGCTCACGCCCCCAGGCCGCCAGGCCAGGGCGCGCACCATGGCCTTGATTGAGCAGCGCAACGCAGAAATGTTTGGCGGCCTGAGTGGCCCAGAGCAGCGCCTGCTGGGGCAGCTGCTGGACCGCTTGATAGCGCATGCCCGCTCCACACCCGTTTGAGTCCATCGATTTCCCTTCACCGACATGCACCAGCCCGCCACGCAAGCCCGCCCGTCTTTGTATTTCAGCTACCAAGTGCATTCGCCTTGGCTGGCCGACCAGCACCCGCCGCAAGCGCGCCACCAAGTGCTGATCGCTGGCGCAGGACCGGCCGGCTTGGTGACCGCGCTCAAGCTGGCCCAGTTGGGCGTGGCCAGTGTGGTGCTGGCCGCTGAGCTGCAGGTCTCTGAGGGCAGCCGCGCCATTGTGTTCACCCGCCGCACCATGGAAATCTTGCAAGACGTGGGCGTGGCCCAGCGGGTCAGCGAGTCAGGTCTGCCCTGGCGCTTTGGCAATTCTTACTTCAGGGGGCAGCGCGTGTTCCGCATGGAGGCGCCGCACGACGAGGACGATCGCTTCTTTCCCATGATCAACCTGCAGCAGCAGTTCTTGGAGGAATACCTGCTGCACGCCTGCCGCCAAGAGCCGCTGATTGAGCTTCGCTGGGGCAACAAGGTCGAGGCCGTGGCCCAGCAGGCCAGCCACGCCAGCGTCACCGTGGACACCCCGGCCGGCCCCTACACGATGGAGACCGAGTGGCTGATCGCGGCCGACGGCGGCCGCTCTGGCCTGCGCAGCGCCCTGAAGCTGCAGATGGAAGGCGCTTCTTACGAGGGCCACTTTGTCATTGCCGACATCCGCTGCGACCTGCCTTTGCCCACCGAGCGACTGGCTTTTTTCGACCCCGACTGGAACCCGGGCAACACGGTGCTGGTGCACCGCCAACCGCATGGCATGTGGCGCGTGGACTACCAATTGCCCGCAGGGGAAAGTCCGCAAGACGCTTTGCAGCCCGAGGCGCTCCAAACGCGCATCAACGCCACGCTCGCCATGCTTGGGTACCCGGACAGAGCCTGGGAGCTGGACTGGTCGTCCGTGTACTCCGCGCGAACCCTGACCCTGCCCGACTTTGTGCACGGCCGGGTGATTTTCACGGGCGATGCCGCGCACCTGCTGCCCATTTTTGGCGTGCGCGGGGCCAATACGGCCTTTCAGGACGCGCAGTCCCTGGGCTGGCATTTGGCCATGGTGGTGCGAGGCCTGGCCGACCGCCGCCTGCTGGCCAACCACAGCCGCGAGCGGGTGGGCGCGGCGCGCGAGATCATCGAAGAAGCGGGCAAAAGCACGCGCTTCATGGCGCCGCCCACGCGCGGCTTCAAGCTGCTGCGCGACAGCGTGCTCTCGCTCTCGCTCACGCAAGACTTTGTGCGCCCGCTCTACCACTGGCGCACCTCGCGCCCACACGCTTACACCGACTCGGCGCTCCATGCCGCTGGCGACGATAACCCCTTGTTTGAAACGGGTCCTGGCCATGGCGCGCCGCCGCAAAAC
>CANHKH010000147.1 GCA_947460165.1 Comamonadaceae bacterium | reverse complement strand
CATGGCGTCGGGCAAAAAGCCTTCGGTGGCGTATTGCGTGACGGGTTTGGCACCGTTCCTCTTGCTCATTTTTTCACCCTGCTCATTGAGCACGGTGGGCAGGTGGCCGTAGACGGGGATGTCTTTGCCCAGGGCGCGAAAGATATTGATCTGCCGCGGGGTGTTGTTGACATGGTCGTCACCGCGAATGACATGGGTGATCGCCATGTCGATGTCGTCCACCACCACGCAAAAGTTGTAGGTGGGCGTGCCATCGGGGCGGGCAATCACCAAGTCGTCGAGCTCGTGGTTGCTGATGGCAATGCGGCCCTTGACCTTGTCGTCCCACACCACCTCGCCGTGCAAGGGGTTTTTAAAGCGCAGCACGGGTTTGACGCCCTCGGGCACGGGCGGCAGCAGCTTGCCTTCTTCGGGCCGCCAAGTGCCGTCATAGCGAGGCTTTTGCTTGGCTGCCATTTGGCGCTCACGCAAGGCGTCGAGTTCCTCCACACTCATGTAGCAGGGGTAGACCTCGCCGCGTGTCTGTAGCTCGGCCAGCACCTCTTTGTAGCGCGCCATGCGCTGCATTTGGTAGAAAGGGCCTTCGTCGTAATTCAGGCCCAGCCAGCGCATGCCTTCAATGATGACGTCGACCGCCGCTTGGCTGGAGCGGTCCAGGTCGGTGTCTTCGATGCGCAAAATAAAGTCGCCGCCTTGCGAGCGGGCAAAAGCCCAGGGGTAGAGCGCCGAGCGGATGTTGCCCAGGTGAATAAAGCCTGTGGGCGAAGGCGCAAAACGGGTGCGAACGCGGGTGCTCATGTCAGCTTTTCAAGGGTGTCCAGGCCGCGCAGCAGGTCGGCCTTCATGTCGTCAATGTGTTCCAGACCCACGGCCACGCGGATCAGGCCCTGGCCAATGCCTGCGGCCTGGCGCTGGGCTTCGGAGAGCTTGCCGTGCGAGGTGCTGGCCGGGTGGGTGAGCAAGGTTTTGGTGTCGCCCAAGTTGGTGCACAGCGACAGCACTTGCAGCGAGTCCAGCACATGGAAGGCGCGCGCACGGGCTTGCTCGGGGCTGGCCGCCTTGACGTCGAAGGACACCACCGCGCCGCCCAGACCGTTCATTTGGCGCATGGCCAGCGCGTGCTGCGGGTGGCTGGCCAAGCCCGGAAAGTACACGCGTGCCACGGCGGGGTGCGTCTCCAGCCACGCCGCCACCTCCAGCGCCAAAGCGCTTTGGGCGCGCATGCGCAAGTCCAGGGTTTCCAGGCCCTTGAGCACCACCCAGGCGTTGAAGGGCGCGAGCACCATGCCGCTGTTTTTTTGCACGGGCAGGAATTTTTCTTTGACCATCTGCGCGCTGGCGCACAGGGCGCCGGCCATCACGCGGCCCTGGCCGTCCAGGTACTTGGTGCCCGAGTGCATGACGATGTCGGCGCCCATGTCCATGGGGCGTTGCAGTGCCGGGGTGGCAAAGCAGTTGTCCACGGCCAGCCAAGCACCCGCTTGGCGGGCCATCTGGGCCAAGGCGGCAATGTCGCACACCTCGCCCAGGGGGTTGGTCGGCGTTTCGGCAAACAGCAGGCGGGTGTTGGGCCGAATGGCCGAGCGCCAGGCGTCCAGATCGGTTTGCGGCACGATGCTGGATTCGACCCCAAAGCGGGCGAACTCAGAGCCAATCAGCTTGATGGTGGAGCCAAACATGGACTGAGAAAAAATCACATGGTCGCCCGACTTGAGCAAGGCAAAGCACATCAGCATGATGGCGCTCATGCCTGAGGAGGTGGCCAGCGCCGCCTCGCTGCCTTCGAGCGCGGCCAGCCGCATCTCCATGCTGGTGACCGTCGGGTTGCTGGAGCGGCCATAGGTGTAGCCGTCTTCCTCGCCCGCAAAGCGGCGCGCGGAGGTGGCACCGTCGGGCTGCACAAAGCCGCTGGTCAGGTACAAGGCCTCGGAGTTTTCGCCGTATTGGCTGCGCTCCACAGCGGCGCGCACGGCCAGGGTTTGCAGGCGCAGGCCCTCGGGCAGCTGGCCGGGCCGGGTGGATGGTGGGGAATGGTCGTTGGAGCTCATGGTGGCAATTTCAGGCCGTCTGGGGGTTGGGCAGGGCCAGGCGCGAGGCGTCGGCCTCGGCCTCTTCGCTGCTGTCCACGCGTTGGGCGTTCATTTGGGCAATCGATTCGGGGGTGATGTCGCCGGTGACATAAATGCCGTCAAAGCAAGACGCGTCAAAGCCGGCCAGCGCAGGGTTGAGCTGGCCAATGGCGCGCTTCATGCCTTCGACTTCTTGGTAAATCAGGGCGTCGCAGCCAATGACTTGGCGAATTTCTTCAATGCTGCGGTTGTGGGCCACCAACTCGGTGGCCGTGGGCATGTCAATGCCATACACATTGGGGAAACGCACCGGGGGCGCGGCGCTGGCCAGGTAGACCTTGCGCGCGCCCGCTTCGCGGGCCATTTGCACAATTTCGCGGCTGGTGGTGCCGCGCACAATGGAGTCGTCCACCAGCAGCACATTGCGGCCCTTGAACTCGCTGGCAATCACGTTGAGCTTTTGGCGCACCGATTTTTTGCGCACGCCCTGGCCTGGCATGATGAAGGTGCGGCCCACGTAGCGGTTTTTCACAAACGCCTCGCGGTAAGGGATGCCCAGCAGGTGCGCCAGCTGGGTGGCGCTGGGGCGGCTCGATTCCGGAATGGGGATGACCACGTCAATCTCGTTGGGCGGCACGGTGGAGATGACGCGCTGGGCCAAAGTCTCACCCAGGTTCAAGCGGGCCTGGTAGACCGAGATGCCGTCCAGCACCGAGTCGGGCCGGGCGAGGTAGACGAATTCAAAAATACAGGGTTTGAGCTGCGCACCCGCGGCGCACACCGCCGAATGCACTTGGCCTTGCAGGTCCACAAACACAGCTTCACCGGGCTGGATGTCGCGCTCATAGCGGTGGCCCGTGCCTTCCAAAGCCACAGATTCGCTGGCCACCATCACGGTGTGCTCGCTGCGGCCCAAGCACAAGGGGCGAATGCCAAAGGGGTCTCTGAAGGCCAGCAGGCCGTGGCCGGCGATCAGCGCCACCACGGCGTAAGAGCCTTTGATGCGCTTGTACACGCCGCGCACTGCCTCAAACACATCCTCGGGCTTGAGCGGCAATCCACGCGTGGTTTTTTCCAGCTCATGCGCCAGCACATTGAGCAAGACCTCGGAGTCGCTCTCGGTGTTGATGTGGCGGTGGTCGTTGGAGAACAGCTCGGTTTTGAGCGTGGCGGCGTTGGTGAGGTTGCCGTTGTGCACCATCACAATGCCAAAGGGCGCGTTCACGTAAAAAGGTTGGGCTTCTTCCTCGCTGAAGGCATTGCCCGCCGTGGGGTAGCGCACCTGGCCCAGGCCCACATTGCCCGGCAGCCCGCGCATGTTGCGGGTGCGAAACACATCGCGCACCATGCCCTTGGCCTTGTGCATGAAGAACTTGCGGTCCAGCTGCGTGGCGATGCCGGCCGCGTCCTGTCCCCGGTGCTGCAGGAGCAGCAATCCGTCGTAGATCAGCTGATTGACTGGGGCGTTACTGACAACGCCAAGAATTCCGCACATGGTTCAAAGTCCGGTGAGTTATTTCAAGAAACGGCCAAAGCCTTCGGGCAAAACGGGCTTGAGGCCGGTGAGCGTCACAGACAACAAAGAGGCGCCCACCGATTGCTGCCACCATTGTGAAGTCTTGAGCGCGGTCATCTCCACCACCACCGTGACCACCAAAAGCAGCACCAAGCCCCGCACCAGACCGAAAGCCGCACCCATGGCGCGGTCCACCGGCCTGAGTCCCACCACAGAGATGAGCTTGCGGCACATCGCTGCCAGCAGGCCAGCGGCAAAGACCGCGGCCACAAAAGTCAGCACATAAGCGGCGGCATAGCGCGTGGTGTCACTCAATGAATCGATGGGCAGCTTGACTGCCAGTGCAGGCCCCAACCACTGGGCGACAAAAAAAGCCGCCAACCAGCCCAACACCGACAAGACCTCAAAGACCAAGCCGCGCCAGACACCCACCAACATGGACACGCCCAGCACAGCGACAAACATCCAGTCGGTGGTCGTCAACGCGCGGGGCTCCGGTTGGGCAGGGCCATCAGTTCACACCTGTCAAAGTTCCAGCACTGCGGCTGGCAGGTTCAAGGTCTTGATTTTGCTGGCCGCTTTATCGGCCTCGGCCCGGCTGGTGAAGGGGCCTACGCGCACGCGAATGCGTTTGCCGTCCTTGGTCTCGGCCACGTGGGTGTAGGTTTTCAAACCGGCTCTTTCCAGTTTGGCGCGGGCCTCGCGGGCCAAGGCTTCATCGGCAAAAGCGCCCACCTGCACCACCATGCGCTTGTCAGCGCTGGGCGGCGAGCTGGTGTTGCCATCGAGCAAGGCGCGGGCACGCTGCCCGTCGTCGACCTTGGGTTTGGCCACGGGCTTGGCTTCTGGCTTGGCTTCGACTTTGGGCTTGGCTTCGACCTTGGCTTCAGCTTTGGGCTTGAGTTCGGGCTTGGCCTCTGCCTTGGGTTCAGGCTTGGGGGGTGGGCTGGGCTTGGTGCCCACAATCTCTTCTTTGTCGAGCAGGCTGGCCTGGGCGCTCACTGGTGGTGCAGTGACGGGCGCAGTAATGGGCGCAGTGACAGGAGGAGTGTTGGGGGCCGCCACGGGCGACGCATCCGCCTTGGCAGGCTCGGCCACAGGCGGGGCGACAGGCTCTTTGCGCACCACCGGTGCAATGGGCGTGCCCGGCTTGATGGCCTGACGCGACGGAATCTCAATGGCCAGATCCACCGGCACAGGGCGCGGCTGGGTCTCGAACAAGAGTGGGAAACCCACCACCCCGAGCAAGACCAACACGGCCGAGCCAATCAAGCGCTGGCGGGCGCGCTTGCGGACCACCTCCACGCTTTCAGCCGCCTGGGCTGGCGCGGCAGAACCCTTGCCCGACGCATTGGCGGGACGACCTCGGCGGAAATTGAAAATCGACATGGTCGAGGCTGTGTCCGTAGAGAAATGAGCTGCCGAACCACACCGGCAACTTGGATGCCAAACCGGTCCGTATCGCGGGCCTGTTGGTGTTCAATTCGACAGGTGCTGCGCCGACAAACGGGGCACACCCTTGCTCAGAACACCACCGACTGTAAAGAATGATCCGAAGACCAAGATTCTATCAGCGGGGTCTGCTGCAGCCACGGCTGCCTGCAAGGCCGCCATTGGGTCGGCGTGGCCGCTGGCATGGGTGTCTTGGCGGGTTCTCGTGGCCTGCCAACGGGACTTCAAATCTGCCGCCGTGGCTGCACGCGGCGTCGGCAAGTCACAAAAATACCAGCGATCGACCAAAGGCTCGATGCGGGTGAACATGGTTGCCAGGTCTTTGTCGGCCATGGCGCCAAAAACGGCATGGGTGCAGGGGTAAAAGCCCATGGCATCGAGGTTTTCAGCCAGGGCCGCCACCGAATGGGGGTTGTGTGCCACGTCCAGCACCAAGGTGGGTTGGCCAGGCACGATTTGAAAACGCCCGGGCAACTCCACCAAGGCCAAGCCGTTGCGTATGGCTTGGGCAGTCACGGGCAACTTCTCGCGCAGGGCCGTGAGGGCGGCCAGCACGCCGGCGGCATTGACCAATTGGTTGGCGCCGCGCAAAGCCGGGTAGGCCAAGCCCGAATAACGCTTGCCGCGCCCGGACCAGGTCCACTGCAATTGGTCGCCGGAGAATTGAAAGTCTGGCCCCAGCTGCCACAGGTCGGCCCCCAGCATGTGGGCGGTTTTGAGCACGCTTTGGGGCGGCATGGGGTCGCTCACCACCACAGGACGGTCGGCCCGAATGATGCCGGCTTTTTCGCGGCCAATGCTTTCGCGGTCTGGGCCCAAAAACTCCATGTGGTCCAGGTCTATGCTGGTGATGATGGCGCAGTCGGCGTCCACCAGGTTGACCGCGTCCAGCCGCCCCCCCAGACCGACCTCCAAAATGACCACGTCCAGCTCAGAGCGCGAGAGCAGCGACAAAATGGCCAGGGTGGTGAATTCAAAGTAAGTGAGCGAGACCTCGCCTTCCATGTCCTGCGGGCGGCCGGGCAGAAAAACATGTGCGGTCGGCCCCAGTCGGGCGCGTTCGACCGCTTGAAAATGCGGCAGCAAGGCCTCGGGATGCACCGCCTCACCGCGCACCCGGCAACGCTCCTGAAAATGCACCAAATGCGGCGAGGAGTAAAGACCGGTTCGGTAGCCGGCCTGCGTCAACACCGCCTCAAGCATGGCACAGGTCGAGCCCTTGCCATTGGTGCCCGCCACGGTGATCACAGGACAATTGAATTTGAGCGACATGCGCAGGGCGGCCGTGCGCACGCGCTCCAAGCCCATGTCAATGCTGTGCGGGTGCAGCCGCTCGCAATGGGCCAGCCATTCGTCCAAAGTGTGGGGGGTGTCCATGTATGAGATTGTCACCCAAGCACTGCCGACGGCTGGTTCAAGGGTTAAACCAGTGACAGTGCATCGCGCGTGGTTTTGCAAGAGGCTGCGAGAATCAAGGAATGATCACTGTCTACGGCATCCCCAACTGCGACACCGTCAAAAAAGCCCGCGCCTGGCTGAACGATCAGCAACTGGCCCATGACTTTCACGACTTCAAGAAAGCCGGCGTGCCCGCCGACCGCCTGGCCCAATGGGCGGCCCAACTGGGCTGGGAAAAATTACTCAACCGCCAAGGCACGACCTGGCGCAAGCTGGCGCCCGAGCAGCAGGCGCGCGTGCAGGACAGTGCCAGCGCCCAAGCCCTGATGCGCGAGCTGCCCAGCCTGATCAAGCGCCCGGTGGTCGATTGGCCGGGGCGCACTTCCGTGGGATTCAAGGCCGAAGAATGGGTTCTTTTTTCTGACAAGCATGGAGCTTGACCCAAGGGTCACCTCAGATTTACCGTAGATTTACGCAGGACTGTGAACCGATCAGCCACCTGGCCCGTTGATAGAGTGTTCCCAGACCGATTGCGGTTTCAGACCCCCCAAGGACAAGCAACATGACATACGCCCCACGCACTCCCCACCTGCCCGCGCTGCTGCTGGGCGCTGCCGCTGTTCTGGCTGGCGCCAGCGCTCAAGCCCAAGAAGCCATGGCCCGGGTGCTCACCAGCACAGCCGTCATGCAACAGGTGGCGGTTCCGCGCCAGGTGTGCACCAACCAACAGGTGATCCAGCAAGGCCAGCCCTCGGGCGCCGGGGCCGCCATGGGCGCCATTGCAGGCGGTGCCCTGGGCAACGCCATGGGCGGGGGCAGCGGGCGCGACTTGGCCACCGTCATTGGCCTGTTTGGCGGCGCCGTGCTGGGCAACAAAATTGAAGGCACCCGCGACGAGGTGCGCAACGTTCAGCAATGCAGCACGCAAACCACCTACGAAAACCGGGTGCTGCACTACGACGTGATTTACGAGTACGAGGGCAAGCGCTACAGCATCAAAATGCCCAACGACCCTGGCCAGTTTGTGCGCCTGCAGCTCAACCCCGTGGGCGCCCTGCCCGCGCCTGCTTACAACGCCCCCAGTTCCAACGCGCCGGCCAGCACCATTTTCACGCCCATCTCCAGCCTGGAGCCGCAAGCACCACAGGGTTTGCAAGGCTACCAAAGCGCGAACGTCACCATCGTGCAGCCAGCGCCTGTCTATGTGTCACCTCCTGTGTATGTGTCGCCTCCTGTCACCTACAGGGCCTCGCCTTTTGTGTATTACCAGCCCACACGGCCCCTGTACCAGCCCTATGTGGCGCCCATTGGCCTGTCGCTGCAGTGGTCCAATGGCCACCAGCACCTGCGCGGTGGCCACGGCGACCGCCGCCAACCAGGCTATCAAGGCCAATGGCGTTAAATCACAGCCTAAGTCGCTGCGCAAGCCT
>CANHKH010000146.1 GCA_947460165.1 Comamonadaceae bacterium | reverse complement strand
TGAACATCGACATGCAGGACGACATCGTGGCCGCCTGCCTCGTGGCCCAGGGCGGCGACGTCAAGAAAAACTAAATCTGGAGCACACCATGGAACTCGCCTCCCCCGGGGTCATCAACCTCATTATTTTTGTGCTAGCCATTTACGTGGGCTACCACGTGGTCTGGACCGTCACGCCCGCGCTGCACACGCCGCTGATGGCGGTCACCAACGCGATTTCGGCCATCGTCATCGTGGGTGCCATGCTGGCCGCGGCGCTGACTGTCACGCCGCTGGGCAAGACCATGGGCGTGCTGGCCGTGGCGCTGGCCGCGGTCAACGTGTTTGGCGGCTTTTTGGTCACGCGCCGCATGCTGGAGATGTTCAAGAAAAAAGAGAAAAAAGCAGCACCTGCGGCTGAATCGGCACACACGGGAGCAGCCCAATGAGCATGAACCTCGTCACCTTGCTGTACCTGCTGGCCAGCGTCTGCTTTATTCAGGCGCTCAAAGGCCTGTCGCACCCCACCACCTCGATTCGGGGCAATATTTTTGGCATGTCGGGCATGGCCATTGCCGTGCTGACCACGGGCGCACTCATTGTGGAGCTGGCCGGTGGCGCGGCCCAAGGCATGGTCTATGTGCTGGGCGCACTCATTGTGGGCGGTGCTGCCGGCACCTTGATGGCCCAGCGCGTGGAGATGACCAAAATGCCCGAGTTGGTGGCTTTCATGCACAGCATGATCGGTTTGGCCGCCGTGTTCATCGCGGTGGCCGCCATGGCCGAGCCCGACGCCTTTGGCATCACCGCCAAGGGCGAGGGCACCTCGGCCATTCCCATGGGCAACCGGCTGGAGCTGTTTTTGGGCGCGGCCATTGGCGCCATCACCTTCAGCGGTTCTGTCATTGCCTTTGGCAAGCTGAGCGGCAAGTACAAGTTCCGCCTGTTCCAGGGCGCGCCTGTCACCTTTGGTGGCCAGCACATGCTCAATCTGGTGCTGGGCCTGGCCACCATGGGCCTGGGTCTGGTGTTCACCTTCACGGGCGACTGGACGGCGTTTTTTGCCATGCTGGCGCTGTCTTTTGTGCTGGGTGTGCTCATCATCATCCCGATCGGCGGGGCCGACATGCCGGTGGTGGTGTCCATGCTCAACAGCTACTCGGGCTGGGCGGCCGCTGGCATTGGCTTTTCGCTGAACAACGCCATGCTGATCGTGGCAGGTTCCCTGGTGGGCTCGTCGGGCGCCATCCTGTCTTACATCATGTGCAAGGCGATGAACCGCTCCTTTTTCAACGTCATCTTGGGCGGCTTTGGCGGCGAAGCTGGCACGGCTGCGGCCGGCAGCGCGGTGCAGCGCAACGTGAAATCGGGCTCGGCCGACGACGCGGCCTTTATTTTGGGCAATGCCGAGTCCGTCATCATCGTGCCGGGCTATGGCCTGGCGGTGGCGCGGGCTCAGCACTCGGTCAAAGAATTGGCGCAAAAGCTCACTGAAAAAGGCATCAGCGTCAAATACGCCATCCACCCGGTGGCCGGCCGCATGCCTGGCCACATGAACGTGCTGCTGGCCGAGGCCGAGGTGCCCTACGACCAGGTGTTTGAGATGGAAGACATCAACGCCGAGTTCGGCCAGGCCGATGTGGCCATCATTTTGGGCGCCAACGACGTGGTGAACCCGGCCGCCCATGTCAAGGGCAGCGCCATTTACGGCATGCCCATTTTGGAGGCCTACAAAGCCAAGACTGTGATCGTCAACAAGCGCAGCATGGCTGCCGGCTACGCCGGCCTGGACAACGAATTGTTCTACATGGACAAAACCATGATGGTGTTCGGTGACGCCAAAAAGGTCATTGAAGACATGGGCAAGGCCATCGAGTAAGACTCGCCTACCTTGCCTGCTCCAAGCGCCTACAGGACCCACCAAGTGCCTGTGGGCGCTTTCATTGATGCGCCCCTTCATCAGACCACGGAGACCCTAGCCATGACCGACTCCACCGCAGACCGCCCCTGGCTTTCAGCCTACCCCGCAGGCGTGCCCTCAGACATAGACCCCTCGCAGTACCGCTCCCTGGTGGCCTTGCTCGACGAGAGTTTTGCCAAGCACGCCAGCAAAGCGGCCTACAGCTTTTTGGGCAAAGATTTTTTGTTCTCGGACATAGACCGGCAGTCCACTGCCTTGGCCGGCTACTTGCAAAGCCTGGGCCTGGCCCGGGGCGACCGGGTGGCGCTGATGATGCCCAACGTGCCCCAGTACCCGGTGGCTGTTGCCGCCGTGTTGCGCGCAGGTTTTGTGGTGGTCAACGTCAACCCGCTCTACACCGCGCGCGAGTTGGAGCACCAGCTCAAAGACTCAGGCGCCAAGGCCATTGTGATTTTGGAGAACTTTGGCCACACGCTGCAAGCTTGCCTGGCCAACACACCGGTCAAGCACATTGTGCTGGCCGCCATGGGCGACCGCCTGGGCCTCAAGGGCCTGCTGGTGAACTACGTGGTGCGCAAAGTCAAAAAAATGGTGCCCGCCTTCAGCTTGCCCAATGCGGTTCGCTTTAACGATGCCTTGAGCGAAGGCGCCCGCCACACCTTGTCGCGGCCCGAGCTCAGCCCCGACGACGTGGCCGTGCTGCAGTACACGGGCGGCACCACCGGTGTCTCCAAAGGCGCGGTGCTGCTGCACCGCAACGTGATTGCCAACTTGCTGCAGTCTGAAGCCTGGAACGCGCCCGCCCTGGTCGGCATGCCGGCCGACGAGCAAATCACCTATGTGTGCGCGCTGCCGCTCTATCACATCTTCGCCTTCACGGTGAACATGATGCTGGGCATGCGCTCGGGCGCCAAGAACATCTTGATTCCCAACCCCCGCGACCTGCCGGCCGTGCTCAAAGAGCTGTCCAAGCACCGCATCCACATGTTCCCGGCCGTCAGCACCTTGTTCAACGGCCTGGCCAACCACCCGCAATTTGGCAGCGTGGACTGGTCGCATTTGCGCGTGTCGCTGGGCGGCGGCATGGCCGTGCAAAGCGCGGTGGCCAAGCTCTGGCTGGACAAAACCGGCTGTGCCATTTGCGAGGGCTACGGTCTGTCGGAGACCTCTCCTTCGGCCAGTTGCAACCCCACCACCAGCAAAAGCTTCACAGGCACCATTGGCGTGCCCATTCCCAGCACCTGGTTCAAGCTGCTCGACGACGACGGGAATGAGGTGCCCGCAGGCAGCACGGGTGAGATCGCCATCAAAGGCCCGCAGGTCATGGCCGGCTACTGGCAGCGGCCCGACGAAACCGCCCGCGTGATGACCGCCGACGGCTACTTCCGCTCGGGCGACATTGGCATCTTGGACGCGCAAGGCTTCTTCAAGATCGTGGACCGCAAGAAAGACATGATCCTGGTCAGCGGCTTCAACGTCTACCCCAACGAGGTGGAAGACGTGGTCGGCAGCATGCCTGGCGTGCTCGAGGTCGCCTGCGTGGGCGTGCCCGACGACAAGCAAGGCGAAGCCGTCAAACTGGTGATCGTGCGCAAAGACCCGGCTCTTTCCGAGCAGCAGGTGCGCGACTATTGCCGCGCCAACCTCACGGGCTACAAGCAGCCCAAGGTGGTCGAGTTCAGAGGCGAGCTGCCCAAGACCCCGGTGGGCAAGATCTTGCGCCGCGAGTTGCGCGATCCATCATCGGTCTGACTTTCATCCGCTGGGCCCACACACGCCACCCGCTTGGGCTACACCGTCAGCTTGAGCCAGTCTGAAAAGGCCACGCATTCCCAGCGCTCCATCATGCCTGTGCGCCAGCACAGGTAGTGGGCGTGGGGGCTGGGCACCGCTTGAGGAAAGAGGCGGATGAGTGAGCCGTTGTCCAACCAGGGCGCCCCCAGCTTGAGCCGCACCAGGGCAATGCCCATGCTGGCGGCGGCGGCGTCACACATCAGGCCCACGTCATTGAACTGCGAGCCTTCCATGGGCTCGGGCCAGTCCAGGTGCTGGGCGGCAAACCAGGTGCGCCAGGGCTCCAGGGGCGAGCGCAGCAAGGCTTCGCCTTTGAGGTCTTCGCAGCTTTCAAACGGGCCGTGTTCGCGCACAAAAGCGGGCGAGGCCAGGGGCGTGACCTCGTCTTTGACCAAGCACAGGTGCTCCACGTCGGCGTAGCGGCCCGCGCCAAAGCGGATCATCAAATCGGCGTCTTCGGCCACCACGTCCAAGAGCGGTATGGAGATCTGCAGCGTCAGGTCGATCTCGGGATAGGCGTCGGTGAACTGCTTGAGGCGCGGAATCAAAATGGCGCGCGCAAAAGTGGGCGTGACGGCCACGCGCAGCTTGCGCTTGCCGGGGCTGCCGGCTGGCGCGCCGCTGCCTGGGAATTTTTGCAGCGTGGCCAGGCCCTCGCGCACATGGGCCAGGTACTCGCTGCCCTCGGTGGTGAGTGAAAAATCGGCGCGGCCAAATAGCTTGGAGCCCAGCATTTGTTCCAGCTGCTTGACGCGGTGGCTCACCGCGCTGGGCGTGACAAACAGCTCTTCGGCGGCCAGCGTGACGCTGCGCAGCCTGGCCAGCGCCTCAAAGGTCAGCAGGCACTGGATGGGCGGAATGCGCTTGATGCCGTTGCCCGGCTCGACGCGGATGCTGGGGCCCATGCGCGGCTTACTTGAAGATCACGGTCTTGTGCGCATTGAGCAGCACGCGGTGCTCGCTGTGCCACTTGACGGCGCGCGCCAGCACCTGGCTTTCGGTGTCGCGGCCCAAGGCGGTGAGGTCTTCGACCGTGCGGCTGTGCTCCACGCGGGCCACGTCTTGCTCAATGATGGGGCCTTCGTCCAGGTGCGAGGTCACGTAATGGGCGGTGGCGCCTATGAGCTTGACGCCGCGCGCATGCGCCTGGTGGTAGGGTCTGGCGCCCTTGAAGCTGGGCAAAAAGCTGTGGTGGATGTTGATGGCGCGCCCCGACAACTTGCTGCACAGCTCATCGCTCAGTATTTGCATGTAGCGCGCCAGCACCACCAGCTCGGCCCCCTCGCTTTGAATGATCTCGTACTGGCGCTTTTCGGCCTCGGCCTTGGTGGCCGCCGTCACCGGAATGTGGTGAAAAGGCACGTTGTAGCTCGCTGCCAATTGGTAGAAGTCGCGGTGGTTGGAGATGATGGCCCGCACGTCGAGCTTGAGCAGGCCCGACTTCCAGCGGAACAGCAAATCGTTCAGGCAATGGCCTTCGCGGCTGACCATCAGCACTGTTTTCATGGGCTGCTCGGCCTGCTGCAGGTTCCAGCGCATGCCAAAGCCCTGGGCCAGTTGGCCCAGCTCGGTGTGCAACTGCTCGGCGGGCAGGGCGCAGGCAAAGCTCACGCGCATGAAAAAAAGGCCGGTGGCGTCTTCGTCTTTGTCGTCGGCGTATTGCGCAGCGTCCAGGATGTTGCCGCCTCGCTCAAACAAAAAGCCCGAGACGGCGTGGACGATGCCCGGGCGGTCCGGGCAGGAAAGCTGGAGGATGTAAGAGGAATTCATGGGTAAAAGATTGTCGCAGCATGGGCGCAGCCCTTTGCGTTGGGGTATTTTGTGCGGTTGAGCCCTTGGCCTGCTGCCAAAATGAGCCGCAACGCCAACCTTTTCACACCAGGAACACGCATGGGCCACCCCGACTTCAGCATGGAGCACCACTGGCTCCCCTTCACCCCCAACCGCGGCTTTGCGCAAACCCCCCGAGTGTTGGTGGCCGCCGAAGGCATGCACTTCACCACGCATGACGGCCGCCAGGTGCTCGACGGCATCTCCAGCCTGTGGTGCGTGGCGGCCGGCCACAAGCGCCAGCCCATCAATGAGGCCATCAAGCAGCAGCTCGACACCCTGGATTACGCCACCGCCTTTCAGGCCAGCAACGACAAGGCCTTTCAAGCGGCCGACATGATCGCCGCCATGGCACCGGGCGACCTCAACAAAGTGCTGTTTTGCAACTCCGGCTCGGAGGCGGCCGACACCTCGCTGAAAGTGGCGCTGGCCTACCACCGCGCGCGCGGCGAGGGCCACCGCAACGTCTTCATTGGCCGTGAGCGCGGCTACCACGGTGTGGGCTTTGGCGGCATGAGCGTGGGCGGCATCCCGGCCAACCGCAAGGTGTTTGGCTCGGCGCTGCTGCCGCGCGTGGACCACCTGCGCTTTATTCACGACCCAGTGAAGCACGCCTATATCCATGGGCAAGAGCCCGTCTGGCAAGAAGACCTCCTGCTGGAGTTGGAGCAGCGCATTTTGCCGCTGCACGACGCGAGCAATGTGGCGGCCATCATTGTCGAGCCTGTGGCCGGCTCGGCCGGCTGGTACATCCCGCCCCAGGGCTACCTCAAGCGGCTGCGCGAGATTTGCGACAAGCACGGGATTTTGTTGATTTTTGACGAGGTCATCACCGGTTTTGGTCGCCTGGGCACGGGCTTTGGCGCCGATTTTTACGGCGTGGTGCCCGACATGCTCAACTTTGCCAAATGCGTGACCAACGGCGTCATTCCTCTGGGTGGTGTGATTTGCAGCGACCGCATTTACACCCAGATGATGCAGGCCCACGCAGGCAGTCCCGAGCACGCCATTGAGTTTTTCCACGGTTACACCTACTCCGGCCACCCCGTGGCCTGCGCGGCCGCCATTGCCACGCTCAAGCTCTTTGAAGACGAGCAGCTGTTTGCCCGCGCAGGCCAGATGGGCCGGGTGCTCGGTGACGCCATGCACAGCCAGCTCAGGGGCTTGCCCACGGTGGTGGGCGTGCGCACCTTGGGGCTTGCTGGCGCGGTCGAGGTGGCGCCGTCTTCCTTGCCGGGCAAACGGGCTTACGACATTTTTCTAGAGTGCTTTGCACAAGGCGTGCTGGTGCGCCCGGCGGGTGAAAACGTGGTGCTGTGCCCGCCTTATATCGTGCAAGAGACGCACATCGCACAGATGGTGGATGTGCTGGCCGCGGCCATTCGCAAGCACGCCTGAAGACAGGGGCGCGTGCCTGGCTGGCAGGCCATGTTGTCGCCAGACCAATGCTTAACGCCAGCTTTGGATGGGTCTTTGTAGAGCTGGTCTGCCAGCGATTCGCGCAGGGGCACAGCTTGCGTTCGGACAGAAAATCGCCGTTGGGGCAGCTCCATCATGGGCGCGAAGATGTTGGAGGCGCTTGAGGAAAAGACAGTGCCACGCGATGCCCCCACCCCGGCCCTCCCCCAGAGGGGGAGGGAGAAATTCGGGGTCCGGGCTTTGCCCCCTCGCCCCTTTGGGGAGAGGGCTGGGGAGAGGGGCACGCGTGAGGCAATGATGGTGCCACGCGGTGCCCCCACCCCTGCCCTTCCCCAGAGGGGAAGGGAGTAAGTCGGGGTCCTTGACTGGCCCAGGCGGGGCCAGCACATGCTCACTTCGAACCCGGCGCGGCCTTGTGCTTGAACTGCTCGGCCAAGCCCGCGCAGTAGTCCTTCTTGGGCGCGGCGGGGGTGCTCAGCACCTGATCAAAGCGCTCACCGTCCATGGCGCTGCTGCCCGCTTGCAAACGCAAAGAAGAGACCTTGATACCCGCTGGCAGGTGCACCGGCACGCCCAGCTGCCGGTCGGCATGCACGCTGCCGCTGATGAGCAGCACCACCTGGCCGGGGCGGGCCAGGGGCAGGGCGCTGGCAATGGTCTGAGCCATCTGCACATCGCGTGCGATTTGCACACGCGTCATGGGCCCAATTTGGCTCTCGGGCAGCAGTTGGCAGTGGCCTTCGCGGATCAAGGTCTGCTGCCGCGCCAGCGCCTGGGGTGACAAGCGCAGGTCCAGCTCGGTCTGGCCCATGCTGGCCCGCATGCGGGCCGTGGGCAGGTTGCCACCCAACACGGGCACGCCTGCGCGCACCGCCGCCATCACGGCCGGGCCGTAGGCTGGCCAAGGCCAGGCGCGCGGGTCCCACTGCAAGGCTTCTTGCGCCTGG
>CANHKH010000145.1 GCA_947460165.1 Comamonadaceae bacterium | reverse complement strand
CGCGCGTCGCCGGGCAGCACGCGTTTTTCAGCCTTGAGCCAGTGCTCCACGGGCGTGGGGTAGTGCTCGGCCGCGCCTATGCACAAGGACGGCAGGTTGTTCAAAAAGAAGTTGTGCACATGGTCGTCGGACAGCACGACCAGGGCCTGCGGCTGGGCCGCGGCAATGGCCTGGCCCAGGTCGGAAAAGGCACTGAAGACCTCGCTGCGCTGCGCCGGCTCAATGGCCTGCGGAAAGTTCAGCATGACGGGGGTGTGGCTGGCGGCAAAGATGCCGGTGATGCGGGCCATGACGTTCAGCTCCGGGCGGCGCTGCGCAAGGCCGCCAGCGATTGGTCTTCAGGAATGCGCATGCCTATGCAGTGCGCGCGCAGCAAATACGGGTTGCAGCCCAGCAGGTAGAGCTGGGCCACGTCGTTGCCCAGGATGGCCGCGCGCGCCGCCACGCTCAGCGCGAAGGCATCGAGGTAGGCGCTGGCGTTGTCTTGGTAGCGCGCCAGGTCGCCAGCGCTGTGGTGCAGCTGGAACAGCACCTTGTTCAGGCCATAGGCCTCGGCCGTGGGCATGGCCTGCACCCAGTTGCTCATGCGGCACCCCCGGTGGACAGCGCGCGGGCGTTGGCCAGCTGCGTCTTGAGCCAGCCCACGATGGTGGGCACGGTGTGCGGGCCAAAGCCCATGTGCCCGCCCGGGAACAGGCGCACCGCCTTGGGCAGGCCCGACTCGTAAAGCAGATGGATGTCGGCAATCGGGCACTGGCGGTCGTCCTTGCCATTGACCAGCAGCATGGGCGCGCAGGGCTGATCGAGCAGGCCCTGGTCCTTGAGCGAGAGCCGGGCAAAGCCCTCGATGTACTCCTGGTCGTTGCGCGCGCCCAGCATGCGGCTGCGCGTCTCGACCAGCTCCATCAGGTAGCTTTCCGGGTGGCGCGAGGCCTCGACCCACTCTCGCTGGAACATGTGGTGCGCACCGCCGCCCCAGTTGACGCTGGCGGCAAAACGCTCAGGCTGCTGGTGGGCCAGCTTGGTGGCCCAGTAGCCGCCAAAGGAGCGGCCCAGGATGGCCGGCCGCTGGCCGTCCAGGTCGGGCTGCGCGGCCACCCAGTCCAGCACTGGCAGGAACTGGCGCTCGGCGTCGGGCACGGCCACCACGGGGGACTCGCCCGTGCCCACGTTGTCCATGGCCACCGTGGCCAGGCCCTGGCGCAGCAGCTGCTCCGACAGCTCGGTCATCTCCTCCTTCCAGGCGTCGACGCCGCCCCACATCACCACCACCTGCGGCCGCACCACGCCCTGGGGACGGCGCACGTAGAACACCACCTCGCGGCCTTCGCCTTTGCGGCCGTCAAAGGGCAGGGCCACGCGCTCGAGCGGCGGCTCGAACAAGGCACCGGCGGCCACATAGGCCTGGCACTCCAGGCGGTAAGACGCCAGCTTGTCCGGGTGGTTGGGGCAGGGAAAGCGGCCCATGAAAAACAGGCCGTAGGCCTCGTAAAAAGCGGCCCGGGCGGCGGCGCGGTCGCCGCGGGCCAGGGCCTGCTGCCCCGCTTCCATCTGCTCGCGGCCGGCGGCCACCCAGGTGGCGGCCCAGCGCGGCGCATCCAGCCCCTGCAGCGCGTCAATCAGCCGGGCGGTGCGCTCGGGCGTGGTCAGGCCCAGCGGATGCACCCGCTTGGCCAGCTTGTCATGCATCCAGCGCTTGGCGTCTTCCAGCGTGCGCGGGCCTGTGCGTTCGAGCGTCGGCTCGGCCATGGTGCGTCTCCTGTCGGCCGGGGCCGGCGGTTTTAAGTTGATGATCTGCAAAGTTTATGCAAAACTCTGACGCATGTATACAAATACACATGAATCGTCCACAAGCAAGGCGCCGGCCCGGGTTGCCACCCGCATCGTGGCCGCCTTGGAAAAAGACATCGTGCAGGGGGCGCTGCGCCCGGGCGAGCGCCTGGACGAGCAGGCCCTGGCCCAGCGCTTTGAGGTCTCTCGCACCCCCGTGCGCGAAGCCTTGCAGGAGCTGGCCGCCCTGGGCCTGGCCACGCAGCAGGCCCACCGGGGCAGCTTTGTGGCCGATGTCACGCTCGAAGACGTGTTTGGCTCCTATGAGGTGCTGGCCGAACTCGAAGGCCTGTGCGCCCGCCTGGCCGCGCGGCGCATGACTGCCGCCCAAAAAGCCGAACTGCAGGCGTTGCACACCCGCATGGCCGGCTGCCTGGCCGCGGACGGGCGCAGCCAGTACATTGAGCTCGACGCAGCCTTTCACCAGACCCTGGTGGCCGGTGCGCACAACCCCAGCTTGGCCGAGCACATCGGGCTGTGCCTGCAAAAAATCGCCCCGGTGCGGCTGGGCAGCATGCATTCGGTGGCCGACATGGCCACCGCCCACGCCGAGCATGGCGCGCTGGTGCAGGCTGTGCTGGCCGCCGATGCAGCGCAGGCCGAACAGCTGATGACCGCCCATGTCAGCCTGCGGGCCGAGCAGGTGCGCGACCTGGTGGCGCTGTGGCATGCCCGGCGCCAGAGTGCGCCCGAGCCGGTAAGCACACGCCGGCGCTGACCCCCTTTTTTGAGCCGAAAAACAACCCTAGGAGACACGACCATGCAACGCCACACCTTTCTGCGCCAACTCGCCGCCGCCGCCGTGCTGGCGGCCGGCACGACCTTGGCTTGGAGCCAGGCCTATCCCAGCAAGCCGGTGCGCTTTGTCACCGCCTCCACCGGCAGCCCGCAGGACGTGGTCGGCCGGCTGTTCGCGCAGAAGCTGGCCGAAAGTTGGGGCCAGGGCGTGGTGGTGGACAACCGCGCTGGCGCCGGCTCGCTGCTGTCCATCCAAGCGGTGGCCAAGGCGCCGGCCGACGGCTACACCGTGCTGGTCAGCTCCACGGCCTTCGCGGTCACGCCTTACCTGTACCAAAACCTGGGCTATGACGCGGACAAGGACCTGGTGCCAGTGGTGCTGCTGGCCACCGCGCCCAACATCATCCTGGCCAACCCGGCCAGCGGCCTGCGCACGCTCAAGGACGTGGTGGAACGCGCCCGCCAGGGCAAGACGGTGCGCTACGGCTCGCCGGGCTTTGGCACCACCCCGCAGCTGTCGGCCGAGTACCTCTTTAAGGTGCTGGGCAAGGCCGATGTGACACACGTGCCCTACAAAGGCATTCCTCCGTTGATGCAGGCGGCCATCGCCGGCGAGGTGGAGGTGGCCGCGGCCGCGCTGCCGCCGGCCGTGCCGCAAATCAAGTCCGGCCGCCTGGTGGGCCTGGCCGTGACCAGCGCCAGCCGCAACAGCGCCATCCCCGACGTGCCCACCATTGCCGAGGCGGGCTTTCCCGGCTTCGAGGACGACTCCTGGGTCGGCCTGTGGGTGCCTGCCGGCACGCCGGCGGCGGTGATCACCCGCCTGCGCGAGGAAATGGCCAGGATCGCCGCCTTGCCCGACACCCGCGAGCGGCTGCGCAACATCGGTTTTGACGCGGCCGTGGGCAGCGGCGAGGCCTTCAGCGCCCTGGTGCAAAAGGAACTGCGCAAGTGGGCGCAGGTGGTCAAGGAAACCGGCGCCAAGGTGGAATGAGCGCGGCCAACTCCCCGGGCCTGCCCTGAGCCTCAGGCTCAAGGCATGGGGTAGTGCGTGCGCCTGAAGCTGGCGGCTGCCGCGGCTGCGGACATGGCGGCGGCCACCGCCAAGGCCACGGCCAGGGCCTGGGGGCTGGTTTGGCCATGGCCGGCAAACACCACGGCCACCAAGGTCGCGCCCAGGGTCTGACCGGTCAGGCGGGCGGTGGCCAGCATGCCGCCGGCCGCGCCCGAGCGGTGCGCGGGCGCGCTGGTGATGAGGGTGTGGTTGTTGGGTGACTGGAACAGGCCAAAGCCGATGCCGCACAGCACCAAGCTGGCGGCCACCGCCAGGCTGGCATGGTCGGCCAAGGCGGTGGCGGCCAGCCAGGCCAGGCCCACCGTCATGCAGGCCAGGCCCAGGGCGCCTAGCAAACCGTTGTGATAGCGGCCAATCCAGCGGCCCGCCAGCGCGGCCGCCGCAAAGGTGCCCACCGGCCAGCACGACATCAGCAGGCCCGCCTGCAAGGCCGGCGCATGCCAGGCCTCGAACAGCAAAAAGGGCAGCACGATATAGGTCATGGTCTGCGCGGCAAAAGTGCCCACCGAGGTCAGCATGGACAGCCGAAACAGCGGGATCTGCAGCAGGTCCAGCGGCAGCAAGGCCTGCGCCTGACCCCACTGGCGGCGCACATGGACCACCGCCACGGCCATGGCCGCCACCAGCAGCGCCGCGCCCTGGGCCAGGCCTTGTGCCTGGTGCTCGGCCGACTTGAGTGAGCGGCCAAAGCTGTCGGCCGCCAGGAACACCAAGATGAACAGGCCTGCGTTGAGCAGCACATCCAGCCACGACGGCGGCCGCACACTGGGCGAGGGCGGGTTCACTGGCAAGGTGCGCCAACCCAGGTAAAGCAGCAGTGCGCAAGCTGGAATGTTCAGCGCAAACAGCCAGCGCCACGAGGCCACCGAAAGAATGCCGGCCGCCAGCAGCGGTCCGGACACGGTGGCGATGCTGACCACCACCGAGCTCAGCGCCATGCCGCGGCCAAGCAGCGCAGGCGGCCAGACCAGGCGGACCAGGGCCATGTTGACCGCCATCAGACCGGCCGCGCCCAGGCCCTGGGCCACGCGGGCGGCGATCAACAGCGGCAGCGAGTCGGCGACACAGGCCACTGCCGAGGCCAGCCCCCACAGCGCCGCGCCGACCAGGTAGGCGCGGCGAAAGCTGATGCGCTCGCCCCAGTTGGCCACGGGCAGCAAGGCCACCAGGGCGGCCAGCTGAAAACCATTGACGACCCAGATGGACAAGTCCGCGCTCACGCCCAGGTCCCGCGCCATGGTCGGCAGGCCCAAGGCGATGGTGGTGGTGTCGAGCACCGACAGGGCGATGCCCAGCATGATGGTGATCACCGCCAGGTGGCGCTGACGGCCCATCAGGCCGGGTGGTGGTGAGGAAGCCCCAGCTTGCATAGCCGAGGATCATCGCATGGGCAGGCGTTTGGCGTCAGGCGCTTGGCATCAGCGCGCGCAGCGGCTGGCCGGGGTCGGCCACCTGCGGGCCGGGCGGCGAGGCGCCGGCTTCCAGCAGCTTGCGCGCCATCATGTAATCGGCCGGTGCGTTGACCGACTCGACACAGCGCAAGCAAGCCTGCTGGTAGTGAAACAGGCTGAAGGCGCCGGGCTGCGCACCTTCGCGCCTGAAGGTCTCGGCCGGGCCGGCCCCCAGCAGTCCGACCATCTGCAGCCGCATCCCGCCTTGCTCGGACCAGAACCAGGGCACGGGCTGGTAGCTGGCGCTGCCGCCCAGCAGGTTTGAGGCCGCCACACGCGCCTGGTCTTGGGCGTTTTGAATGGACTCCAGGCGCAGGCGGGCCGGGCCCAGCGGGAACTGCGCGCAGTCGCCCAGGGCCAGGATGTGCGGGTCGCTGGTGCGCATGTGCGCATCGACCACGATGCCCTTGTCGCAGACCAGGCCCGCGGCCTCGGCCAGTTCGGCGTTGGGCTCAGCGCCTATGGCCAGCAGCAACAGGTCCACATCGTGCACACCGCTCTGGCCCGCCAGGCGCAGCAGGCGAGCCTGGCTGAATTCGGGCTCGCCGACCGTGGCCTGCAATTGCACCTGCACGCCGTTGGCGCGGTGGACCTGCAGCGCGTGCGCAGACAACGCCTCGGACACAGCCCGGCCCATCAACCTGGGACCGGCTTCAAGCACGGTCACCGGCTTGCCCAGGGCCGCGCAGGTGGCGGCCACCTCCAGGCCAATGAAGCCGCCACCCAGGATGGTGACTGAGCGGCTGGCCGCCAAACCATCGCGCAGGGCGCGTGCGTCCTGCGCGCTGCGCAGCACATGCACATTGGCCGCCTCGGGCCAGCCCGGCATGCGGCGCGCCCGGGTGCCGGTGGCCAGCACCAGTTGCCCATAAGCGAGGCTGCGGCCCGAGCGCAGCGTCACCGTGCGAGCCTCGCGGTCGATGGACAAGGCCGCCTCGCCCAGGATCAGCTCGATGCCGGCTGCAGCAAACCAGGCGGCATCGCGCAGCACCTGCGCGGCCACGTCGGCATTTTTCAGGAAGGCCTTGGACAGCGGCGGGCGCTGGTAGGGCAGCTCGTGTTCATCGCTGACCAGTATCACCCGCTGGCCCTGGCCGGCCTCTGCCAAGCTCGCACACAGCGCCATCGCCGCATGGCCGGCGCCCACGATGACGATGGGCCCATCATTCATGCGGAGCCATCTGCGGGTGGTTTGGCCGGGCGCTTGCGCACCGCATGCGGATGGCGCGCTTGCACATAGCGCTTGGTGGCCTCTTCCACCGCAGGCAAGTTGTCGTGCAGGCGGCGCAAGAGGTCCAGCAGCACTTCGCGCTCGGCCGCCGACAAGGGAGCCAGCAGGGCGCGCTCGCGCTCCAGGGCCAGCTCGCGAATTTCATTGTGCAGGGCCAGGCCCTTGGGCGTGAGGCTGGCCAGGCGGAGGCGGCCGTCGTTGGGGTCCAGGCCCATGGTGATCAACCCGTCGGCTTGCATGCGCTTGAAGGTGCGGCTGACCGAGGCCTTGTCCATGCCAATGACGCGGCAGGCGTGCTGCGCCGACAAGGTACGCTCGACGGCCAGCAAAACCAGGAGGCGCCACGCTTCAATGCCGGTGTTGAACGTCGTGAGGTAGGCCTGCGAGGCGCCGCCCGAGAGTTTGTTGGAAATCCAGGTGAGGTAGCCCGGAACATAGCGCTCCAGGTTGATCACGGGCGCAACTGGCGCAGGCGCTGCCTTGGCTGTCATTGCTGCGTGGCAGGCAAGCGGACCACCAGACCGTCCAGGCCGGCGTGCACCTTGAGCTGGCAAGACAGCCGACTTTCAGGCCGCCTTTCGCTGCTGGTGCATTCGAGCATTTCAAGTTCGTTGGCCAGCGCGGGCTGCACCTTGTCAGCCCAAGCGGCGTCCACGTACACATGGCAAGTGGCGCACATGGCCGAGCCACCGCACTCGCCGACGATGCCGCGCACGCCTGCGGCCACCGCCGCTTGCATGACGCTGTGGCCCTCGGGCACTTGAAGGGGCATGGCCGTGCCGTCGTGGGCGATCAAATGAATCACTGGCATAGGATGAATAGGGGTGTGAATACGAAGCTCAGGCGGGGGTCAAGCGCAATGGCAGGGTGCTCAAAGCCCGCAAGGTGTTGTTCAGGCGGCGGGTGGGCGCGCCCGCGAGTTCCACGCGTTTAAAGCGCTTGGCCAAGGCCGCCAAAATGAGCTCGCCTTCCAGCCTGGCCACCACCTGGCCGACGCAGCCGTGGATGCCCGAGCCAAAAGCCATGTGGCCGATGGGCCGGCGCTCCAGGTCAAAGCGCTCGGGGTCAGGCCACTGGCGCTCATCGCGGTTGGCCGCAGCCAGCACGGTGAGCACTTTGGAGCCGGCAGGCAGGGGCACGCCCGCCAGTTCCACATCGCGCGAGGTGGTGCGAAAGAAAGTTTGCACGGCCGATTCATAACGCAGCGTCTCTTCAAACGCTGTGCGCGCCAGGCCCGGGTCGGCGTGCAGCTTGGCATAGGCCTGGGGATGGGTGGCCAGGCACCACAAGGCGTTGCCCAGGCCGTTGACCGTGGTGTCCACCCCGGCCGACAAAAACGAGCGCACCAGCATGGGCGCTTCGTCTTGGCTGATCTCACCCGCGTCGGCGGCTTGGTAAATGAGGTCACCAAAGCCGCCTGGCCGCAGCATGGCGCGCTGGCAGTGCGCCATGATCCAGGCCGTGACTGGCTGCACCTTTTCGGCCGAGCGCAGCAGCAGCTCGTTGCGCGGGCCAAAGGCGTTGAAGATCATGTCGCCGTAGAGCAGCAGGTTCTCGCGGCCTTCGGACCCCAAGCCCACCGCATCGGG
>CANHKH010000144.1 GCA_947460165.1 Comamonadaceae bacterium | reverse complement strand
CTGAGCAAAGCCAAACAAGCCGCCGCCAAAGCCCAAGCCCTCAAAGACAACGCCGCCCAAGCCAGCGCCGAGCACAACGCGCCCACCGCAGCCGCCAACCCCTACACCCAGTGGCTGCGCCTTGGGGGCGCACAGTTGCACAACCTGCAACACGTCAGCGTCGAGCTGCCCTTGTACCGCTTGGTGGCGGTCACCGGCGTGAGCGGCTCGGGCAAGTCCACGCTGGCGCGTGACGTGCTGCTGGCCAATGTGCAGGCGGCCGTCAGCCAGCGCAGCACCAAGGCCGGCCGCGAGGCCGACGCCGCTGGCCGCCACCCGGCCTGGGTGGGTTGCACCAGCTTGGCCGGCTACCAGGTGGTGGACCGCGTGCTGGAAGTGGACCAAACCCCCATTGGCAAAACCCCGCGTTCCTGCCCGGCCACCTACATTGGCTTTTGGGACACCATCCGCAAAATGTTTGCTGAAACGCTGGAAGCCAAAGCCCGGGGCTACGCCGCCGGTCGCTTTTCTTTCAACACCGGCGAGGGCCGCTGCCCCACCTGCGAAGGCGCGGGCGTGCGCACCATAGGCATGAGCTTTTTGCCCGATGTCAAGGTGCTGTGCGAAACCTGCCATGGCGCCCGCTTCAACCCCGAAACCCTGGCCGTGACCTGGCGCGGCAAAAGCATTGGCGAGGTGCTGCGCATGGAGGTCGACGAAGCGGTCGAGTTCTTTGCCTCCATGCCCCACATCAGCCACCCACTGCAGCTGCTCAAAGACGTGGGCCTGGGCTACCTCACCCTGGGCCAGCCCTCACCCACGCTCAGCGGCGGCGAGGCCCAGCGCATCAAGCTGGTCACCGAGCTCAGCAAAGTGCGCGACGACATCACCCGCCGCGGCCAAAAAGCCCCGCACACGCTTTACGTGCTGGACGAGCCCACCGTGGGTCTGCACATGGCCGACGTGGAAAAACTCATTCATGTGCTGCACCGCTTGGTCAACGCCGGCCACAGCGTGGTCGTCATCGAACACGACCTCGATGTGATTGCCGAAGCCGACTGGGTGATTGACCTGGGGCCAGACGGCGGCAAAGCCGGCGGGCAGGTGGTGGCGTCTGCACCGCCTGAAGAGGTGGTGAGGCTGAAGACGGCGACGGGGGTGGCGCTGGGGCCGGTGTTGGCGCGGGGGTGAAGACTCAGGGCTTGTGGCGCTGCGCTGCGTGCTGGTAGACCGTGTCGTGGTCGCGTCGCCCAACCGCGATCACGAAAACCACCACGCGTTGGTCTATCACCTCATAGATCAAGCGGTAGCCGGTGTCACGCAGCTTGATCTTGTAGGTGTTTTTGAGCTCGCCGTGGAGCTTGGCCGATGGAACGTGGGGCGCCTGCAGGCGCTTGGCTAATTGTGCCCAGCTGCAAAATCCCGTTTTGCTGGAGCACACCCGTGTGAAACAATGCAACGCATGCCTCATCAGCGACTGACCCATGAAGCCCGACCCACTTGATATCTGCGTCTACGGTGCAGGCGCCATCGGCGGCAGCATCGCGGCGCGGCTGGCGCTGGCTGGTGAGAACCTGAGCGTCATCGCGCGCGGCCCGCATGGCGCAGCCATCGCCGCCAACGGTCTGACCCTGGTCGCCGGGCCCGAGCACAACGCCGTGCGCAACACCGTGCGCATCCCCTGCTTCGACACCGCTTCGCCAATAGCGCCCCAGAACGTGGTGGTGGTCGCCGTCAAAGGCCCTGCCCTGCCGTCCATCGCTGCCGCGCTGCCCGGCCTGCTCAAGCCTGATGGGTTGCTGGTGTTCGCGATGAACGGCATTCCATGGTGGTTCGACCAAGGCATGCCGGTGCAACTGCCCGACTGGCTGCGCGCGCTGATCGACCCGGACCGACTGCTGGAGCGCACGCTGGCGCCGCAGAGCATCGTGGGCTGTGTCGTGCAATCGTCCAATGAGATCGTGATGCCGGGTGTGGTGATGAACACCACGCCGCAGCGCAACAACCTGATCATGGGCAAGCCGGACGGCACCTGCAACGCCCTGCTCGAGCGCTTCACGGCCCGTTTGTGCGCAGCCGGTTACCAGGCCCGGCTCACCAGCCACATCCGCGACGAGATTTGGACCAAAACGCTGCTGGCGTCCAGCGCCGGCTCGGTCGCTGCATTGACCGGCTGTGCGCTTGACCGCCTGGTGGCAGACCCACAAGCGCGCAGCGTGCTGGCCACCATCATGCACGACGGCACCGCCATTGGCCGTGCCCTGGGTCTGCAGGTCAACGAGGACATCGAAGCCCGGCTCGATTTTTACCGCGGCAAGCCGGTCCGGCCATCCATGCTGCAGGACTTCGAGATGGAACGCCCGGCCGAGGTCGAAAACAGCATCCTGGTGTTCGCCGCGCTGGCCAGCGCGCTCGGCCTGGACTTGCCCGTTACCCAGACTGTGACAGCGCTGCTGCGCATGAAAAAGCAATCGGCATGCGCAGCGTCAACCGGCGCGTAAGGCCTGGTCACTTACTCGTCGCGCACCACCACAGCGTCCACGGCCAGGCAACCCTGACCGGCGTCGTACAGAATGACCGGGTTGAGGTCTACGCTATGGATGGCCTGGCCCGGATCGCCAATCAGGCGGCCAAGCGCCAGCAGCGCGTCGCACAAGGCATCCACGTCCATCGCCGCTTCGCCGCGCACACCCATGAACAGGGGCGCGATGCGCAACCGCTGGATGGCGCGCTGAATTTCCGCTCGCGTGGCGTTGGCCATTACCACCTGCACATCGGGTAAATGTTCCACATACTTGCCGCCATCGCCAACTGTCAGCACCGGGCCAAAGGTCGGATCGCGGTGCGCGCCAACGATCATCTCGCGACGCCCTGGCGCCATCTTCGCAACGATCAGGCCATCCAGCGCCACGCCCTGGCCCGCTGCCGCCGCGCTGATGTCGCGCCAGGCCTGGCGCGCCGCTGCCTCGGTGGCGATGTTGAGGCACACCAGACCCACATCGGACTTGTGGGTGATCGCGCCGGTACATCCTTTGATGGCGGCCAGTCCGCCCACAGCGACCAGCGCAGCCACCACCTCGTCTTCGCTGCGGCACAGCCTGTGCGGCACCACCGGTATGCCATGGGCCTGGACTAGCGCCAAGCCCTCGGCTTCGTTGAGCACCTGCTGGCGCTCTGATGGCGGGGTCAGCACAATGGGCGCGGTGCGGCCTGGCCCGCGCGCCGTGCGCGCGTTCGCCAAAACCTCATGCATTGTGATGAACTGGTGCAAGGCGGCCACGCCCTCGCTCTCCAGTGTGAACACCGCCAGTCCCGCTTCCTTAAACTTACCCGCCACCTTGGGCTGTGGCGCCACCACCACCACCGGCTTGCCAGTCGCTTTGGCGAACCCGGCCGCGTCGCGCGCGAACGCGTCCACATCGTAGCCACGCCCGGCGACAGGCACCGAGATCAGGAACACATCGGCACCCGGATCGCGCGCAATGATGGGCAGAATGTCCCCGAACAAACGGCTGTTGCTCAGAAGCGCGGCCGTGATGTCGACCGGGTTCGTGGTCGTGGCAAAGGTTGGCAGCACCTTCCCGAGTTCGACACGGGTCGAGGCCTGCAACTCGTTGATCTGCATCCCTGCGTCGGCGGCGGCGTCGGCTGTCAGCACGCAGGCCGTGCCGGAGTTGCTGATCACCACCAGACGCCGGCCACTCGGCGTCCAGTCTTGCAAATACAGCTCGGCAGCGCGCACCAGATCAGCGACACCGGCCACCCGCTTGAGGCCATGAGATTCGAAAAAGCTGTCCACCACCCGGTCTTCGGTGGCCAGAGAACCAGTGTGCGACAACGAGGCCTTCCGGCCAGCTGGAGTGCGCCCCGACTTGAGCACCAGAACTGGCAGCCCGCGCTCACGGGCCACCGCACCCAGCTCGGCGATGTGGTTGGGGTCCGGAATGCCTTCCAGATACAGCAGCAGCAACTTGATGTCAGGGTCACGCGCCGAGGCCAGCGCCAGTTCGGTCACGGTGACGTCGCACTGGTTGCCAATGGCATTGCAGTAACGCACGCCAATGCCGCGCTCGCGCAACAGCCCGTAAGGCACGGCCGAACCGCCACCGCTTTGCGACACGATAGCGACGGGCCCATCGACCGGCGTGGTCTCAACGAACATGGTAGAGAAGTTGGCGAGCGCGCCATTGTGAAAATTGGCGATGCCCTGGCTGTTGGGGCCGATCAGGCGCATGCCCGTGGCGCGCGCGGCCTCCACCATGCGCCGCTCCTGCGCGCGACCGGCATCGTCAGTCTCGCCGAAGCCGGCCGTCAGGATGACAGCCACGCGGGTGCCATGCCGCGCGCAGGCCTTGACAGCCGCCTCGGCCTGGTCGCCCGGCACCGCGATGACCACCAGTTCAGCCACCTCGGGCAGGGATTCAAAGTCCGGATAGGTCTTGAAGCCCTGGGTTTCGGCGCGCGTGGGGTTGATCGGAAGGATGGTTCCCTTGAAGCCGAAGCGCTTGAGGTACTGCAGGCAGCGCCCGCCGAGTTTGTCCTCGTTTTCGGAAGCTCCGACGATGGCGATGGACCTCGGGTTGATTGCATAACTCAGATCGGCACCGAGCTTGGCATAGGGGTCGTTATGGAGGTCGGATGTCATTTTTTCTGTTGTCCCTGGGTTGAGGATGCGACGGGCTCTGCACACGGAATCAGACGCTCGCCCAGGCGATGCCAGCCAATGTTGACGGCGTCGCCAATGGCTAGCCCAGGCACGCCATGGGCCAGGATACGGATCCCCTCTTGCAGATCGACCAGCACCATCGCGTAGGGCGCAATGGCTTTCCACTCCGGCGAGGGCGCGCGCACCACAGTGGTGGCCGCGTACACCGTGCCCTGGCCGGCAGACCGGCGTACGGCCACTGGCGTGGCGCCACAGCGCGGGCAAAAGCCGCGCCGGAAATAAGTGGCCTTGCCGCAGGCACCACAGTGTTCATACAGTATGGCTTCCTGGCCATCCACCCAGTCGAGTGGTGCAGGCTCAGGGGACGCGCCGGATTGCTGAGGGTTCGCGGCGGTGCTCATTGGACTCGCTCCATGATGAGGCTGACATGAGAAGACATGGTCCCGCCGTCGCCATGCAGCATGGCCACAGACGGTGTACCCGGGATCTGGCGCGAGCCAGCGCGCCGCGTGAGTTGCACGTGGGTTTCAGCCAGGTGGGCCATGGCACCAGCCACACCGCAATGGCCATAAGACAACAATCCGCCATGGGTATTGAGCGGCATCGCGCCGTCGCTGGAAAAGTGCCCGCTTGCCGCCGCCGCGCCGGCCTGACCGCGTTCGCACAAACCCACCTCTTCGAGCAGAATCGCCAGCGTGATGGTGAAGCTGTCGTAGAACGCGGCATAGCCAATGTCTGACAAGGCCACGCCAGCTTGGGCCATCGCACGGGCCATCGAGGCCTTGGCGCCAAAATGCGCCAGATCCTCGGCCCCGGTCACATGCTGATGGGTGTGCATCTGCGAGCAGCCGCGAATGCGTAACGCATGGGCAGACACTGGCTCGCGGCTGACGATGAAAGCCGCACCACCATCGGAGATCGGGCAGCAGTCCATGAGTTTGAGCGGTGGCGCAATCGGCGCCGATTGCAGCACATCCTCCACCCGGATCGGGTCACGCAACTGCGCGCCCGGATGGCCGCTGGCATGCTGGCGCATCAACACCGCCAGCTGCGCCATGTCGGTCTCGGTCAATCCGTACTCGTGCATGTAGCGCGAAGCCACCAGTCCGTAGTAGGCCGGCACCGTAGGGCCGAGCGGCACCTCGTAACGCGCATGGCCGGCCTGCGCCAGCGTCTGCATGGTCATGTCGCGCGACTGGCCGCTGAGTCGGTTCTCCCCCGCAACCACCAGCAGGTTGTCGGCCGCACCTGAGTCCACCACCAGGTGCGCCAGCATGATCATCGCAAAGCCGGTCGCGCCGCCAACCTGCGCTGCATGGGCGTAGCGCGGCTGCAGACCGAAATGCTCGGCGAACAAGGTCGACAACATGATGTGCGGCATGGTGGTCGAATAGCCGCAGATCAGGCCATCTACTTGTTGCCGCACCAGGCCTGCATCGGCCAGCGCGGCGCTGGCCGCGTCATTCATTAGCGACAGCGTGTTCTTGCTCTCGTGGCGGCCAAAGGTCGTCAACCCGACTCCGGTTACATAAGACATGACTCTCCTTGATGACAGCGTTGCTGATGGGCCTACTGTTTGGGAATGCGCGCGCCGCGCGCGACGGTTTCCCACTTGGCAATCTCGCTGCGCACGAACTCGTCGGCGTACTTCGATCCACGTTGGCCCGGCGTAGGCACATCCGTGCCCAGCTTGGCCATGCGCTGCTGCACCTCCGGGCTTTCCAGCGCCATGGACAGTGCGCGGCTGAGCCGGTCGATCAACGGTGCCGGCGTTCCCCGGGGCGCGAACAGCGCCACCCAGGCGGCCCCCTGCAATGTCGGCATCTGTTGCTCGGCCGTGGTCAGCACATCGGGCATGGACGAAGCCCGCTGGTCGCCCAGCACGGCAATGGCGCGTATCTGCCCTGCCTGATGTGGTCCGGTCGATGAAGGCGGCGCATCGCAGGCGCCGTCAATCTGTCCCCCCATCAGGTCGGCCATCAATGGGCCAGCGCCACGGTAGGGCACCATGGTGATGTCGATGTTGGCGACCTGCTTGAACAATTCGCATTGCAGGTGCACCGAGCTGCCCACGCCGGGATGACCAAATGACACCTTGCCAGGGTTGGCCTTGGCAAAGGCCACCAGTTCCTGCAAGCTCTTGACTGGCAAATCCTTCTTGACCACGATCAGCGCCGGAATGATGGCCATCAGGCCGATCTGCGCAAAGTCATCAGCTTTATACGGCAGCTTCTCATAAACGCTGTAGGCGGCGGCGTTGGAGCCTGAACTGCCGGCCACCAATGTGTAGCCATCAGGTGCAGACTGCGCTGTCCGCGCGGCACCAATGGTGCCACCGGCGCCTGCCAGCGTACTGATGACGATGGGCTGGCCCAGCGTCTGACTCATGTGGGTGACCACAAGACGCGTCAGCACATCCACCGACCCGCCGGTGGCAAACGGCGAGATCACCGTGACGGGCTTGGTAGGCCAGGCGCCTTGGGCCGCCGCGCCGCCACTACAGAGCAGCGCGGTAGCGGCAAGAGTGGCGAGCGCGACAAGCCGCGCCGGTAACAATCGCCATCCGAAACGGATCGGACCGGTTTGCGCCTGAGCCTGGGCCACAAGGTTCATCGATAACATTGCTGCGGCGGCGGCCAGACGTGCTTTGAATTTCATGTTGTCTCCTTTAGGTGTTGAGCTATCTACATCACTAATTATGTCGGCGGCCGATTCACGCCGGCCCGCGAGCGCGACGCCGACGGTGTCCAGAAGCGTGCGGCGCGCGACGTCGGTGGCTTCAGGCGGGAGTCTGGCGTAAGTGGTGTCGGCGACGAAGGCGGCTAGTTTTTGGGTGATTGTGGTCACAGGAGCCTCTGGAGTGGATCAGTATCTAAGGGACTCTAGCGAGGAGGGTGGAGGGAGACTGTCAAGTGATTTACAGTCCGGGGAGGTTTGACCTTGTCCCCGAAAAACGTACCCCTTGCTGAGTGTTTCAATGTGAGCAAGGAGTATGAATATGACGAAGACAGTGCGGGCGCGCTACACGCTGGAGTTCAAACGGGAAGCTGTGCGGCTGGTGACTGGCGGGCAGAGCATTGCGGCAGCTGCCAGATCGCTGGGCGTGGTGGAACAAACGCTGTTCAATTGGGTCAAGGCTGACCGTCAGGGCAGGCTCTAAGGCGCAGACAGCAAGGTGGTCAGCGCTGAGCAGATGGAGATCAGTCGGCTGCGGGCCGAGCTAGCGCGCGTGAAGATGGAGCGCGACATCCTGGGAAAAGCGACGGCGTACTTCGCGAAAGTGCAGAGTTGAAGTACGCCTT
>CANHKH010000143.1 GCA_947460165.1 Comamonadaceae bacterium | reverse complement strand
CTGCTGCTGATGCACCTGGGCATGTCGGGCAGCGTGGTGTTTGACCGCTATTTACCGCCTGCGGGCAAGCACGACCACTTTGAGCTGCACACCAGCTTGGGCAGCTTGCGCCTGAACGATCCTCGCCGTTTTGGCGCGGTGGTCTACGCCGAACACCAGGCCGACGCGGTGGCGCTCAAGCTGCTCTCGCGCCTGGGTGTAGAGCCCCTGGGCGAGGATTTTGTGCTGGCAGACTTTCAGCGCGCGCTCAAAGCCCGACACACGGCCATCAAGCAAGTGCTGCTGGCGGGCGAGGTGGTGGTGGGCGTGGGCAACATCTATGCGTCAGAGGCTTTGTTCATGGCCGGCATCCGGCCCACGCAGCGCGCCCACCTCATCACCCGGGCGCGTGCGGCCAAGCTGCACGCGGCCATTGGGCAGGTGCTGGCCGATGCGGTGCGCCAGGGCGGCAGCACCTTGCGGGATTTTTCCAATGCCTTGGGGGAAAGCGGCCACTTTCAGCTGAGCGCCCAGGTCTACGACCGGGCGGGCCTGCCTTGCCGGGTCTGCCAGGCCAGCATCAAGCGCTTGGTGCAGCAGCAGCGCTCCACCTACTACTGCCCGCAATGCCAGACGTTTTGAAGGCCGCCAACCCAGGCCTGGTGCAGGAATTTGCGCCGCGCCTGGTGCATTGGCAGCGCGCGCACGGCCGCAGTCAATTGCCCTGGCAGCACACGCGCGACCCTTACCGCGTGTGGTTGTCTGAAATCATGCTGCAGCAAACCCAGGTCAGCACCGTGCTGGGCTACTACGCGCGGTTTTTAGAGCGCTTTCCCAGCGTGGCTGATTTGGCCGCCGCCCACCCCGACGAGGTGCTGGGCCTGTGGAGCGGCCTGGGCTACTACAGCCGGGCGCGCAACCTGCACCGCTGCGCGCAGGCGGTGGTGAGCGACCATGGCGGCGAATTTCCCCGCAGCGCCCAAGCCCTGGCCAGCTTGCCGGGCATAGGCCCCTCGACAGCAGCAGCGGTGGCCTCGTTTTGCTTTGACGAGCGCGCCGCCATTTTGGACGGCAACGTCAAGCGCGTGCTCACGCGGGTGCTGGGCTTTGAGGACGACCTCTCCCGCAGCGCCGCTGAAAAAGAGCTGCTGGCCTTGGCGCACGAACTGCTGCCCGCACAGGGCCAGGACATGCCCGCCTACACCCAGGGCATCATGGATTTGGGCGCCACCGTGTGCCAGTCCAAAAAGCCGCTGTGCCTGTTGTGCCCCATGAACGCGTTGTGCGCGGCCCGGGCCCAGGGTGAACCCGAGCGCTACCCGGTCAAAACCCGCAGGCTCAAGCGCTCCAGCCACAAGCTGTGGTTGTTTTGGGCCGAGCGGGCGGACGGTCGTGTGTGGCTAGAACGCAGACCAGACCAAGGCATTTGGGGGGGGCTCTATTGCTTGCCGGTGTTTGACAGCGAAGAGGCGCTGGCGCAGCGCTTGACGCCGGCGCAGCTGAAAAAAGCCCAGGTGCTACCGCCTTTTTTGCATGTGCTCACCCACCGAGACTTGCACCTGCACCCGGTGCGCGTGCCTTGGGCGCAAGCGGCTGCGCTGTCTGCAGGCGGGGACTGGTTCACACCAGTGCAATGGGGGGCTGCCGGCTTGCCCGCGCCTGTGCGCAAATTGCTGTTGAGCGCCTGAAGCTCAGGCTTTGGTGTTCAAGGCATCCAATTCGCGGTGCCTCTTGAGCGTGGGCCAACTTGCACTGAAGGCCAGGGCCAGCGCCTCGACCAAGTACACCGAGCGGTGCTGCCCGCCCGTGCAACCTATGGCCACGGTCACATAGCTGCGGTGGTCGCGGGCCAAGGCGTCCAGCCAGCGCATGATAAAACCCTCAATGCCCACCAACATGTCGGTCACTTCAGCGCTGCCTCGCAAGTAAGCAGCCACAGGCTCGTCTCGGCCGGTGAGCGACTTCAACTCGGGCTGGTAATGCGGGTTGGGCAGCATGCGCACGTCGAACACGTAGTCGGCATTCATGGGCACGCCGCGCTTGAAAGCAAAGGATTCAAACACCAAGGTGAGCTGGTCGTTGGGCGCGGCTATCAAGGCTTTGACGCTGGCCTGCAATTGCGCCGGCCGGATCATGCTCGAATCCAGCACATGGGCATGCTCGCGCAACTCGCCCAGCAGCTCGCGCTCGAGCTCAATGGCGTCCACCAAGGCGCGGTGCTGGTCCGACAACTCCATGCGCGTCAGTGGGTGCAAGCGCCGGGTTTCAGAAAAGCGCCGCACCAAGGTCTCGGTGCTTGAATCGAGAAAAATAGGCGTGACCGAGATGCCTTGCCCGCGCAGCTCACGCAGCAGCTGGGGCACCAGGGGCAAAGAAGACGCGCTGCGCACGTCCATGGCAATGCCCACTTTTTTGGCGCCGTGGCGCTGCTCCAGCGCCACAAAGCTGCTGAGCAACTCCGGGGGCAGGTTGTCCACGCAGTAGTAACCGGCGTCTTCCAGCGCGTGCAAGGCCACGGACTTGCCAGAGCCCGACATGCCCGTGATCAGCACCATGTCCATGGAGATGTTCGACTTGGTGTTCATGGCCCCAACATTTCCTTGGCGTGGGCCAGCGTGGTGCTGGACAGACGCTCGCCGCCCAGCATGCGGGCCACTTCGGCCACGCGCTGCTCGCCGTCCACCGCATGCACGCCGCTGACAGTGCGGCCGCCCCGGCTGTGCTTGGCCACCACCCAATGCTGGTCAGCGCAGGCCGCCACCTGGGGCAAATGGGTCACGGCCATGACCTGGCGGTCCTGGCCCAGCTGCTTCATGAGGCGGCCCACGGTCTCGGCCACGGCGCCGCCCACACCGGAGTCAACCTCGTCAAAAATCAGGGTTTGGGCCGTGCCCAGCTGGCTGGTGGTCACGGCAATGGCCAGCGCCATGCGGGAAAGCTCGCCGCCAGAGGCCACCTTGCCCACAGGCCGGGGCGTGGCACCCGGGTGGCCTGCCACCAAAAACTGCACCTGCTCCAGCCCGTGCTGTTGGGGCTCGTCGAGTTTGTCCAACTGCACTTCAAACTGCCCGCCCTGCATGCCCAGGCCTTGCATGGCCTGGGTGATGGCTTTGGCCAAGGCCGGCGCGGCCTTGCTTCTGGCCTTGCTCAAGGCCTTGGCCTCGGCCATGAAGGCGCTGCGCGCGCTGGCCTCGGATTTTTCCAGGGCGGCCAAATCAGCCGCCGCATCGAGCTGCTGGAGCTCGGCCTTCCAGCCGCTGAGCAGCGCCGGCAACTCAGCAGGGCTGCGCTTGTAGCGCCTGGCCAGGCTCACCCATTGGCCCAGGCGCGCATCGAGCTCTTGCAAGCGCTGCGGTTCCAGCTCGGCGTGGCGGGCATAGGTGTGCAGCGAGTGCACGGCGTCTTCGGCCATGGCCAAGGCGCTGGAGAGCTCGTCCACCATGCTGGCAAAGCGCGGCTCAATGCTGGACTGAGGCTGCAGGGCCTGGATGGCGCGGCTGATCAAGGTGCAGGCGTTGTCGTCGGCGTCTTGCAAGGCGTCCACCGCCGTTTGCACCGCATCGCGCAGGGCTTGGGCATGGGACAAGCGGCTGTGCTGGCTGTTGAGCTCGTCCCACTCCTCGTCGCCGGGCGCGAGTTTGTCGAGCTCGCCGATCTGCCAGGCCAGGCGTTCTTGCTCGCGAGCCAAGCTATCTTGGGCCAGGTGGGCCTGCGCCAGGGCTCGGCCGGCCTCGCGCCAGCGCGCCCAGTGCTCGTGCAAGGCGGCTGTCGACAGCCCGGCATAGGCATCGAGCAGGCCGCGCACCGCCTCGGGGCGGGTCAGGCTTTGCCAGGCGTGCTGGCCGTGGATGTCCACCAGTTGGTCGCCGAGTTCGCGCAGCTGCGTGACGGTGGCGGGGCTGCCATTGATCCAAGCCCGGCTTTTGCCTTGCGCATCAATGGTGCGTTTGAGCAGCAGCTCATCGCCCGCGTCCAAGCCGGCTTGCTCCAGCCATGTTTTCAGGGTGGGCGTGGCGTCAAAACTGGCGCTGATCTCGCAGCGCTGGGCGCCTTCACGGACCACTGCCGCGTCAGCGCGTGCGCCCAGCGCCAGTTGCAAGGCATCGATCAAGATGGACTTGCCCGCCCCGGTCTCGCCCGTGAGCACGGTAAAGCCCGCGCTCAGGTCGAGTTCGAGTTCTTCGACGATGACGAAATCCCTGAGGTAAATGCTTTTGAGGCTCATGGCTTGGGCGGTGCAGGCAGTCGCGAGGGGCCGATAAAAACAACAAGAATCGTAACTGGGCGGTGTGACACCTTCTCAGACGCCGCCCTCGTTCCAGTGCATTTTTTTGCGCAGCGTGTCGAAGTAACTCCAGCGCTGGGGGTGCAAAAAGCGCGCCTGGTGCTCAGAGCGGGTCACCACAATGCGGTCGCCGTGCAGCAAGGTGGCCAGGGACTGCATGTCAAAGTTGGCGCTGGCATCGCGCCCGGCCACCACCTCAATGGCCACCTCGCCCCGGTCGGGCAGCACAATGGGCCGGTTGCTCAGGGTGTGCGGGGCAATCGGCACCAGCAACCAGCCCGCAATCGAGGGGTGCATGAGCGGCCCGCCCGCCGACAGGGCGTAGGCCGTCGAGCCCGTGGGCGTGGCAATGATCAGCCCGTCGGCCCGCTGGTTGGCCACAAAGCGGCCGTCCACCTCCACCCGCAGCTCCACCATGCCCGCCGTGGCCCCGCGGTTGACCACCACGTCATTGAGCGCCGTGGCCGAGAACACGCAGTGGCCGTCGCGCATCACGCGCGCCTGCATCATGGTTCTGTCTTCTGCGTCGTACATGCCGCGCAGCATGGGACCCAGCGTGGCTTGAAAACCCTCAAAAGGGATGTCGGTGATGAAGCCCAGCCGGCCTTGGTTGATGCCAATGAGCGGCACCCCATGCTGGGCCAACTGTCGGCCTATCCCCAGCATGGTGCCGTCGCCGCCCACCACCAGCCCCAAGTCGCACTGTGCACCAATTTGGCTCACGCTCAAAGCGGGGTAGCCGATCAGGCCGGTGTTGTTGGCGGTGTCGGTCTCCAGGCTCACCTCGCAGCCCTGGCGGTGCAGGAATTGGGCGATGTCCTCCAGCGCCGAACGCGAGCCCAGCGCATGGTATTTGCCTATGAGTGCCACATGCCGGAAATGAGAATTCATTGACAAATTACATCACACGGGTGGGTGTCCTTAGAATCAGCTCATCATGGACGACCGCGCCAAACTTTTGCTCAAAGCCCTGGTCGAGCGCTACATCGCCGACGGGCAACCCGTGGGCTCGCGCACGCTGTCCAAAGCCTCGGGCCTGGAGCTCTCGCCGGCCACCATTCGCAATGTGATGAGCGACTTGGAAGAACTGGGCCTCATCGTCAGCCCCCACACCTCGGCCGGCCGCATTCCCACCGCCCGTGGCTACCGCCTGTTCGTGGACACCATGCTGACCACCGGGCGCGCCCCTGGCTCACTCGAAGCGCTGGTGGCCCAGCAAACCTTGGCGCCTGACCAGCCGCAAAAAGTGTTGAGCAACGCCGCGCACATGTTGTCCAGCCTCTCGCACTTTGTGGGCGTGGTGATGGCGCCCAGGCGCAGCTCGGTGTTTCGCCACATCGAGTTCATGCGTTTGTCTGAGCGCAGGCTCTTGGTCATCATCGTCTCTCCCGAGGGCGACGTGCAAAACCGTGTCATCTTCACCGAGACCGACTACACCTCCACGCAGCTGGTGGAGGCGGCGAATTTTTTGAACGGCCACTACGCAGGCATGGCCATAGAAACCGTGCGCGAGCGGCTCAAGCACGAGGTCGAGGCCTTGCGCAGCGAGATTGCCAGCCTCATGCAGGCGGCGGTGCAAGTGGGCTCAGAAGCCATTGAGTCGCGCGACGAGGTGGTGATCTCTGGCGAGCGCAACTTGCTCACCGTGAGCGACTTTTCCAGCGACATGGGCAGCTTGCGCAAGCTGTTTGATTTGTTCGAGCAAAAAGCCCAGCTGATCCGCCTGCTCGACGTGTCCAGCCGCGCCGAGGGCGTGCGCATCTACATAGGCGGTGAAAGCCAGGTCGTGCCCTTTCAAGAGCTGTCGGTGGTCACCGCGCCCTATGAGGTCGACGGTCAGGTGGTGGGCACCTTGGGCGTGATTGGCCCCACGCGCATGCCTTACGACCGCATGATCCAGATTGTGGACATCACCTCCAAGCTGGTCAGCACGGCTTTGAGTTACAGCAAGTAGGGCTGAGTCTTGTCTGCCCCCCGACCTGGCCGCTGTTGAAAACTCGCTTTTTGGCCAGATTCGCTGGCCGGCAAGCTCCTGCAAGGAGAGCCTCATCTTGTATTTGTAGACAGCCTGCCAGCAATCCTTCGCACAAGGATCACGGTCTCAGTCCTTGAGCCACTCCGGATTGGAATTGTTCAAGCCCGGCGGTGACAACTGCGCCTGTGGTCTTTGCCCGTCAAAGCGCATGGGGGTGGCGATCATGGGCGGTGCTCCGTCAGCCGCTTCTAAACGCATGCCGCGTGCGAGTACGTGGGGGTGGGTCATCACCTGGGCCACGTCCAAAATCGGCGAGCAAGGCACGGCCGCATGTTCCAGCAGCGCCACCCAGTCGGCCGTGCTGCGGCCCAAGGTCCAGGCAGTCAGCAGTGGCACCAGCTCGGCGCGGTGTTGCACCCGCTTTGGATTGCTTGAAAAACGCTCATCTTGGGCCACGGCCGCGTGGCCTGCGGCCTCGCAAAAGCGTGCAAACTGCCCGTCGTTGCCAATGGCCAGCACCATGTGCCCGTCTTGGGTGGGCAGCACCTGGTAGGGCACGATGTTGGGGTGGGCATTGCCCATGCGCGTGGGCGTGATGCCGCCCACCAATTGGTTGCTGGCCTGGTTGGCCAGCATGGCCACCTGCACGTCAAACAAGGCCGCGTCAATCACCCGGCCCAGTCCCGTGCGACTGCGCTCGTGCAGCGCCGCCAAAATGGCCGTGGTGGCGTACACACCGGTCATGAGGTCCACCACCGCCACGCCCACTTTTTGCGGCTCGCCGCCTTTGTCGCCGGTGATGCTCATCAGCCCGCCTTCGGCCTGAATGGCAAAGTCGTAGCCCGCTTTGTGCGCCATGGGCCCGTCTTGGCCATAGCCCGTCACCGAGCAGTAAATCAAGCCAGGGTTGAGCGCCTGCAAGCTGGCCGCGTCCAGGCCGTACTTGGCCAGCTGCCCCACCTTGTAGTTCTCCAGCAGCACATCGGCTTGCAGCGCCAGCTGGCGAACCTGGGCGGCGCCCTCGGGGCTGGCCAGGTCTATGGCCACCGAGCGCTTGCCCCGGTTGGCACACAAAAAATACGCCGCCACTTTGTCCTCGCCCTCGCCCCACCAGGGTGGGCCCCAGGTGCGTGTGTCGTCGCCTGCGCCTGGCCGCTCGACCTTGAGCACCTGCGCGCCGTAGTCGGCCAAGAGCTGGCCAGCCCAGGGGCCAGCCAGCACGCGGGACAGGTCCAAGACCTTGAGGCCGGCCAGCGGCTGGGGCAGGGCAGAGGGCATCAGTTGGCGAAGGCGGCAATGCCTGTGATGGCCCGGCCCAGAATCAGCGCGTGAATGTCGTGGGTGCCTTCATAGGTGTTGACCACCTCCAGGTTCACCAGGTGGCGGGCCACGCCGTACTCGTCAGAAATGCCGTTGCCGCCCATCATGTCGCGCGCCACGCGGGCAATGTCCAGCGCCTTGCCGCAGCTGTTGCGCTTCAAAATCGAGGTGATCTCCACCGAGGCCGTGCCCTCGTCCTTCATGCGGCCCAAGCGCAGGCAGCCTTGCAGGCCCAGCGAGATTTCGGTGACCATGTCAGCCAGTTTTTTCTGGATCAGCTGGTTGGCGGCCAAGGGGCGGCCAAACTGTTGGCGGTCCAGCACGTACTGGCGGGCGCGCAGGTAGCAGTCTTCGGCCGCACCCAAAGCGCCCCAGGCAATGCCGTAGCGGGCCGAAT
>CANHKH010000142.1 GCA_947460165.1 Comamonadaceae bacterium | reverse complement strand
TGAACACACCATGACCATGTTGAAGAACCCCGCCAGCAAATACAAGCCCTTCGCACCGGTGGGCCTGAAGGATCGCCAGTGGCCAGATGCCGTCCTCACCCGCCCACCGATTTGGTGCAGCGTGGACATGCGCGACGGCAACCAGTCCCTGATCGAGCCCATGGACATGGCGCGCAAGCTGCGCATGTTCGAGCTCTTGGTGGCCATGGGTTTCAAAGAAATCGAGGTGGGTTTCCCCTCGTCTTCGCAGGTGGAGTTTGACTTTGTGCGCAAGCTCATTGACGACGACCTGATTCCCCAGGACGTCACCATCCAGGTGCTCAGTCAGGCGCGTGAGCACCTGATTCGCCGCACTTTTGAGGCCTTGCAAGGCGCCCGCCGGGCCATTGTTCACCTCTACAACGCCACCGCGCCGGTCATGCGCCGGGTGGTGCTGGGCTTGTCCGAAGACGGCATTGTCGAGTTGGCCGTGGAAAACGCCAGACTTTTCAAGACCTTGGCTGCCGAGCAGCCGGCCACCGAGTGGGTGTTTCAGTATTCGCCGGAGATGTTTTCTGGCACCGAATTGCCCTTTGCCAAACGTGTGGTCGATGCAGTGACCGAGGTGTGGCAGCCTACGCCCCAGCACAAGTGCATCATCAATTTGCCCTCGACCGTGGAGCATTCCACCCCCAATATTTTTGCCGACATGATCGAGTGGATGCACCGCCACTTGGCACGCCGTGACTGCTTGGTCTTGTCTGTGCACCCGCACAACGACAGAGGCACAGGCACGGCCGCGGGCGAGTTTGCGGTGATGGCGGGCGCAGACCGGCTCGAAGGCTGCCTCTTTGGCAATGGCGAGCGCACCGGCAATTTAGACCTGGTGAATGTCGCGCTCAACCTGTATTCCCAGGGGGTCTCGCCTGGCCTGGACTTGTCGGACATTGACGAGGTTCGCCGCACGGTGGAGTTGTGCAACCAACTGCCTGTGCACCCCCGCCACCCCTATGCGGGCGACCTGGTCTACACCTCGTTTTCAGGCTCACACCAAGACGCCATCAAAAAAGCCTTTGCCGCCCGCCAAGAGGGTGACATTTGGGACATGCCTTACCTGCCACTGGACCCCAAGGACCTGGGGCGAAGCTACGAAGCGGTGATCCGCGTCAACAGCCAGTCGGGCAAGGGCGGCATTGCTTATCTCTTGGAGAGCGAATACGGCCTGGAGCTGCCCAGGCGCTTGCAAATTGAGTTCAGCCAGGTGGTGCAACATGTGATGGACGACACCGGCAAGGAGCAGTCTGCCCGCGACATCCATGGCCTGTTTGAACGCGAGTACGGTTTGAACAGCGCCCAACTGCTCGGTCATGCCGTCTTGCCTGCAGGAGACAAACAGGTGCGGGTTCAGGCGCAGCTCAAGCATGCGGGCCGCACGCTTGACATAGATGGTCAGGGCAACGGTCCTATCGATGCTTTTGTGGCGGGTCTTCAGTCGGGCCTGGGGCACACCGTGCGCGTGCTCGATTACCATGAGCATGCTGTCAGCGGCGGCGCCAACGCCCAGGCCGTGGCCTATATAGAGCTGCGCATAGGCGAGAGAACCTTGTTCGGCGTCGGCCGCGATGCCGACATCGTCGCAGCCTCGCTCAAAGCCATTTTGTCGGGTTTGAACCGCAGCGGCATGAAACAAATCACCCAGGAGGCCACATGGCAGACAAACTGATCATTTTTGACACCACCTTGCGCGATGGCGAGCAGTCGCCTGGCGCGTCCATGACCCGCGACGAAAAGCTGCGCATTGCCCGCCAGCTCGAACGCCTCAAGGTCGATGTCATTGAGGCCGGCTTTGCCGCCAGTTCCAACGGCGACTTTGAAGCCGTGCAGGCCATTGCCAACGCCATCAAAGACTCCACCGTCTGCTCGCTGGCCCGCGCCAATGACAAAGACATTGCCCGCTCCGTGGAGGCCCTCAGAGGCGCCCAGCGCGCCCGGGTGCACACCTTCATTGCCACCTCGGCGCTGCACATGGAGAAAAAGCTGCGCATGTCGCCCGAGCAGGTGCTCGAGCAGGCCAAGCAGTCGGTGCGTTTTGCCCGCAATTTGCTGGACGACATCGAATTCAGTCCCGAAGACGGTTACCGCAGCGACCCCGACTTTTTGTGCCGGGTGCTCGAAGCCGTGATCGCCGAAGGCGCCACCACCATCAATGTGCCCGACACCGTGGGCTACGCCGTGCCAGAGCTCTACGGCGAGTTCATTCGCAGCCTGCGCGAGCGTGTGCCCAACTCTGACAAAGCCATATGGTCTGTGCACTGCCACAACGACTTAGGCATGGCCGTGGCCAATTCGCTGGCGGGCGTCAAGATAGGTGGCGCGCGACAAATTGAATGCACCATCAACGGCCTGGGCGAGCGGGCGGGCAATTGCTCGCTGGAAGAAGTCGTCATGGCCATCAAGACGCGGCGCGACTACTTTGGCCTGGAGGTTGGCATTGACACCCAGCACATCGTGGCGGCCAGCCGCATGGTCAGCCAGACCACCGGTTTTGTGGTGCAGCCCAACAAGGCTGTGGTGGGGGCCAATGCCTTTGCCCATGCCTCTGGCATTCACCAAGACGGCGTGCTCAAGGCCCGCGACACCTACGAGATCATGCGCGCCGAAGACGTGGGCTGGAGTGCCAACAAAATCGTGCTGGGCAAACTCAGCGGTCGCAACGCTTTCAAGCAGCGCCTGCAAGACCTGGGCGTGCAGTTAGAGAGCGAATCCGAGATCAACGCGGCTTTTGCGCGCTTCAAAGAACTGGCCGACCGCAAAAGCGATATTTTTGACGAGGACATCTTGGCCCTGGTCAGCGACGAGAGCGTGAGCAGCGACAAAGAGCAGTTTGGCTTTGTCTCGCTGTCCCAGCACAGTGAAACAGGCGAGCGCCCGCACGCGTCCATTGTGTTCACGGTGGCAGGTCTGGAGGTCAAGGCCCAGTCTGACGGCAATGGCCCGGTCGATGCCTCGCTCAAGGCCATTGAAAGCCATGTGCAAAGCGGCGCCGAGATGGTGCTGTACTCGGTCAATGCCATCAGCGGCTCCACCGAAAGCCAGGGCGAGGTGACCGTGCGCCTGCAAAACAGCGGCCGGGTGGTCAACGGCGTGGGCTCTGACCCCGACATTGTGGTGGCCTCGGCCAAGGCTTACCTGAGCGCGCTCAACAAGCTGCAAAGCAAGGCCGACAGGGTGGCCGCTCAAGGTTGAGCAGGCCGCGGCTTGGCAGGGCTGTTCTCATTGGCGGCTGAGCCGGCTTGATGGGCCTGGGCCTTTTGACAGGGCCCAGGCCTTACCCGGACCCTGAAGCAAAATTTAACGCTTTAGGAAAGTGATGCAAGTTTTTGATATTGCGTCACTTTTTTAATTTGGATACACTTAGATGAGCTTCTAAACACCTTCATTTGACATTTTGCGTATGCCCTTGCCCATTTTGCGCCGTGTCCTTCAGAGCTTTGCCGTGTTGTCCTTGACTGGATCGCTGAGTTTGGCCCCTCATTTGTCGCACGCCCAAGGCAGTGCCAAGGAGCCGCAGCGCAATGCGGCACAAAAGCCTCAAAATGAAAACACGGTCAACAAGACCCGCAAAGTCAAGTCGGCGAAAAAGGCCGATACAGCGGTCAAGACAAGCAAAGCTAAAAACTCCAACACACGCAAGACCGCCCAAGTCTCCAGCGCAGGTGTCAAATCGTCCGCCTTGCGTGCGTCCGAACCAGCCCGCCTGTCGTTTGGCCAAAAAGCCGGTTTGCACGACGCCTTTGATCCGCTCTCACTCAAATCCAGTGTGGCCCTGGTGATAGACCAAGACACCCGCGAGGTGCTGCTCAGCAAGAATGAGCACGCCGTGTTGCCGATTGCCTCGCTCACCAAACTCATGACCGGCGTCATCATCAGCTCGGCCGCGCTGCCCATGCACGAGATGATCACCATCACACAAGATGACGTGGACACTGAAAAAGGCAGCTCTTCACGCCTGCGGGTGGGCACCGAGCTCAGCCGGGGTGAGTTGCTGCACCTGGCCCTGATGTCCAGTGAAAACCGTGCCGCCCATGCCTTGGGTCGCACCTACCCAGGCGGCATGGCGGCTTTTGTGGACCTGATGAACGCCAAGGCCAAGGCCCTGGGCATGAGAGACACGCGCTATGTGGAGCCCACCGGCCTGTCCAGCCGCAACCAGTCGAGTGCCCAGGACCTGGCTGTGTTGGTCACGGCCGCCCATGCCGATCCCGTGCTGCGTGAGTTGTCTACGTCCACCGGTCACCAAGTGGCTGTGGGTCGGCAAACCTTGCAGTACAACAACACCAACCGCCTGATTAAAAACCCGGCCTGGGACATTGGCCTGCAAAAAACCGGTTACATCTCGGAGGCCGGTCAGTGCTTGGTCATGCAGGCCAAAGTGGCAGGTCGCAAGCTCATTTTTGTGTTCTTGGACTCGGCGGGCAAGCTCAGCCGCATCGCCGACGCTGAGCGCGTGAGGCACTGGGTGGAAAGCCGGCCCGTGGTGGCGGCGCCCCGCAGCTCGCCGCGTTTGCCCGAGCCCGCCAAGATGGTGGACGGCTGACACCCCAGCGTCTTGAGCTCTCCCCGTCAAGCGGCGCTCAGGCGCCGTTTTTCTTGGGCGTGACACACACCCTGTTCCATCAGGCTTGGCTTTAGGCCTGCTTGCAGCCCAGGGCTGATGAAATTTCTTGGGCAGTCGCTTGCAGTTTGGGCAGCCAGTTGTCGTCCAGTCGGTCGGCCGGGGAGGAGATGGACAGGCCGGCAATCAGCTTGTTTTGGTCGTCGTAAATGCCAGCTGCCATGCAGCGCACGCCCAGCTCCAATTCCTCGTTGTCACGCGCAATGCCGTACTGCCTGGCTTTGGAGAGCTCACGCTCGAGCACGGACAGCTGAGTCAAGCTGTTTTGCGTGTGGCCGGGCAGGCCGGTGCGGGTGGCGTAGGCACGCAGGCGCTGCGGGTCGTCAAAGGCCAAAAACAGTTTGCCCACCGAGGTCAGGTGCAGGGGAGCCCGTCCGCCAATGGCGCGCACCACCTGCATGCCCGAGCGCTCGCTGTAAGCGCGCTCCACATACACAATCTCGTCGCCCTGGCGCACGCTGAGGTTGACCGGCTGCTGAATCAGCCGGTGCAATTCGCGCATGGGAAGCAGCGCTGCATCGCGCACGCTCAGGCGGGCCTTCACCAGGTTGCCCAGCTCCAGCAGCCGCATGCCCAGGCGGTAGCTGCCGGCCATGGGGCGGTCCACAAAGCGGCCCACGGCCAAGTCGTTCAAGATGCGGTGGGCGGTCGAGGGATGCAGACCCGAGCGCTCACTGATTTCCTTGAGGGAGACCGCCTCTTCTCGGCTGGACAAAATCTCCAGCAGGGTGAACATCCGCCCTATGACTTGAACTGTGGGCTCTGCCGGGAGGCTGGGAGGATTGATTTTGGTCATGGGCAGCTCACTTGTTGAAGCTGCATTTTACTTTGTGAAATCTCATCCCGTCAGTCGGGTCCGGGTGCCCTGCTGTCGCCCAGGTTCAGCCGCCCGGCTGCCAGTGCCCATCAATGAGCTTTTCAAAAGGTGCAAACCGCGACTTGTAGCTCATTTTGGGACTCTGTCCTATCCAGTACCCCAGGTACACATAGGGCAGGTTCAGGTGTTTGGCTTGCTCAATCTGCCACAGCACACTGGCCGTGCCGTAGCTGGCCTTGTCATCGGGCTCATAAAAGGTGTAGACCGCTGAAATACCGTCTTCGAGCACGTCGAGGATGGAGACCATGCGTAGGCGGCCCAAGGCTGTGCCCGCGTCACTGTGGCTGTCGTTGGACTGGGCCGGATCGCGAAACTCAATCAGCCGCGAGTTGACCCGGCTTTGCAGCAAAAACTGGCTGTATTGGTCTGTGCTGTCTTGGTCCATGCCGCCACCGGCGTGGCGGCCGTTTTGGTAGCGCAGGTAAAGCTCATAGTGCTCGGGGATGAAGCACAGCTTGAGCACCCTGACCTGCAACTGGCCATGCTGCTTGGCCGCACGGCGCTGGCTGCGGTCGGGCTTGAATTGCTGCACCGGCACGCGCATGGGCACGCAGGCTTGGCAGCCATCGCAGTAAGGCCGGTAAGTGAACATGCCGCTGCGCCTGAAACCCTTGGCCACCAGCTCGGAGTAGGCCGAGTTGTGAATCAAATGGCTGGGGGTGGCGACTTGAGAGCGCGCCAGCCGACCCGGCAGATAGCTGCAAGGGTAGGGCGCTGTGGCATAAAACTGCAGAGCCTGAAGCGGCAGATCTTTGAGGTGGGTCACGGCGGAGCCAGCAGAAAAAGCTCGCTCCAGTATAGGGGGCTGAATTGCCAGTCTGGGGCAGGCCCACGGACCCGCTGGGCCACCACGTCCACGAACTCGGCCCGCGCCATTTCAGCCGCACCCAGCGTGGCCAAGTGAGCGGTGTTTTGCTGGCAGTCGATGCGGTCCATGCCATGGGCCCGGCAAAAAGCCACCAGGGCGGCCAGCGCGATTTTGGAAGCATCGCTGCGGTGGGCAAACATGGATTCGCCAAACACCATGCCCCCTAGGTTCACGCAGTACAGACCGCCCACCAGTTCACCGTCCATCCATGTTTCCACGCTGTGCGCCAAGCCGGCGTGGTGCATGGCTTCGTAAGCGGCAATCATCTCGGGCACGATCCAAGTGCCTTTTTGGTCCACGCGCAGCTTGCCAGCGCATTGGCGGATGACCTGGCCAAAAGCCCTGTCCATGCTGACTTCCCAGCCCGGGGTGTGCGCAAAGCGCTTGAGGGTTTTGAGCAGCGAACGGTGGAGCTTGAATTTCTCAGTTTGCAGCACCATGCGCGGGTCTGGACTCCACCACAGCACGGGCTGGCCCACGCTGAACCACGGAAAAATACCTTGGCTGTAGGCCAGGCGCAGGGTGGCCACATCCAGCGCACCGCCTGCGGCCAGCAGCCCAGGCGCCGGGGCGTGAGCACCCCAGGCCTGCACTAGCGCAGGAAAAGGGTCCCCTGGGTTCAACCAGGGGATGGGTGGTGGTGGGCGTCGCATGGGCCAAGCAATGGTGAAAGCGGGTGCATGGTAGCGCCAAGTCGGCCTGGGACTGTCATGCCAGCTGCTCAGCATTCCATCCCTGTGTGGCTGCGCATGGGCTTGCGGGTCATCGGTCTGTGCACGGTGGTCTGACGGGGGGCTGCACCAGGGGTTCAAAGCGGGCCGCAGGCGGCGTGTTGAGAAAGCGCGCAGACGCTGGTTTCCACCTTGCTTTACCATGCGCTTCGTGGGTGCATTGGGCACCCGTTTTATTGAGGTCCGCATGTCTGAATCTACCCCTTACGTCCCGCCCCAGGTCTGGAGCTGGCAAACAGCCAACGGCGGCCGCTTCGCCAACATCAACCGCCCGGTGGCCGGCGCCACCCATGACAAAGAATTGCCCCGTGGCAAGCATCCCTTGCAGCTGTATTCCTTGGGCACGCCCAATGGCATCAAGGTGACCGTGATGCTGGAGGAACTGCTGGCGCTGGGCCACACGGGCGCGGAATACGACGCCTGGTTGATCCGCATCCACGAGGGCGAGCAGTTTGGCTCTGGCTTTGTGGGCGCCAATCCGAACTCCAAGATACCCGCACTGCTCGATTGCAGCGCCGAGCAGCCGGTGCGGGTGTTTGAGTCGGGGGCGATCTTGATGTACTTGGCTGAAAAATTCGGCGCCCTGTTGCCCACCGAGCCAGCCCAGCGCGCCGAGTGCCTGTCTTGGCTGTTTTGGCAAATGGGCAGCGGGCCCTACTTGGGCGGTGGCTTTGGCCACTTTTACGCTTATGCGCCTGTGAAGATCGAATACGCCATAGACCGCTTTGCGATGGAAACCAAGCGCCAGCTCGATGTGCTCGACCAGCGCCTGGCGCAGCATCGCTTTGTGGCGGGTGACGACTACACCATCGCCGACATCGCGATTTGGCCTTGGTACGGCGCACTGGCCCGCGGCGAGCTCTATGA